>NZ_PTFE01000027.1:0-85426 GCF_002936975.1 Bradyrhizobium sp. AC87j1 | reverse complement strand
TACAATCTGGAGCGTCCCCACCAAGGCCTCGATATGCGCGTCCCCGCCGATCGCTTCTGGCCGAGCGCCCGCGCCATGCCGACCCGCGTTCCAAAAGTTGAATACGACAGCGGCGAGATCGTCCGTAGGGTCTCATCGACGAGACCCTACATCTCCTTCAAAGGACGCTTCTGGAAGGTTCCCCAGGCCTTCGCGCGCGAAAGTCTCGCCATCCGGCCGCTGGATCGTGACGGCCACTACGGAATCTTCTTCGCCAGCTGGCAGGTCGCATCGATCGACTTGACCAATGGCCAACCTGTCAGTGATGTGTCCGAACAGGTGTCAGCCATGTCCCCGGACTAAACAACAAGCCCGGCCATGACGGTGTCCGCGGCTGGACCCAACTACAAAATCCCTTCATCTTCCCGTTGTATCCGCGGAACAAAATCGCGCTTGGCGTGTCATCTGGCTGCTCAGCTCGCCCCGCTGCGATTTCCTCCAAATAGTCAAATAATATGACTAGTCGGAACCTATCTTCCGTGAAATAGTCCCTCGTGCCGCCTCGAAGGCCGGCCTGTGGGTGCCATGTTACCAATCGGCGCCCCGGATAACATCTTGGGAGACTCGCCTGATGATCCTCAAAGCCCTCTTTGCGGCCAGCGCCACGGCCGCCTTGCTGCTCGCGCTGCCGGCGAATGCCGCCGAGCTCACCATCGGCTTCTCGCAGATCGGATCGGAATCCGGCTGGCGCGCGGCCGAGACGTCGGTCTCCAAGCAGGAGGCCGCCAAGCGCAAGGTCAATCTCAAGATCGCCGACGCGCAGCAGAAGCAGGAGAACCAGATCAAGGCGATCCGCTCCTTCATCGCGCAGAACGTCGATGCGATCTTCCTCGCGCCCGTGGTCTCGACCGGCTGGGACTCGGTGCTGAAGGAGGCCAAGGAAGCCAAGATCCCGGTGGTGCTGCTTGACCGCGACATCGATCCGTCCGGCAAGGAGCTCTATCTCACCGCCGTAACCTCGGACAGCGTGCATGAGGGCGAGGTCGCCGGCGACTGGCTGGCCAAGACGGTCGGCGCCAAGGCCTGCAACATCGTCGAGCTGCAGGGCACGGTCGGCGCCAGCGTCGCCACCAACCGCAAGAAAGGCTTCGACACCGCCATCGCCAAGCACGCCAATCTGAAGGTGGTGCGCAGCCAGACCGGCGACTTCACCCGCGCCAAGGGCAAGGAGGTGATGGAAAGCTTCATCAAGGCCGAAGGCGGCGGCAAGAACATCTGCGCGGTCTACGCCCACAACGACGACATGATGGTGGGCGCGATTCAGGCGATGAAGGAAGCCGGCCTCAAGCCTGGCAAGGACATCCTCACCGTTTCGATCGACGCGGTCCCCGATATCTTCAAGGCGATGGTTGCCGGCGAGGCGAACGCCACGGTGGAGCTGACGCCGAACATGGCTGGCCCAGCACTGGATGCCGTCGCGGCCTTCAAGGGCAAAGGCACGGTTCCGCCGAAGTGGATCCAGACCGAGTCCAAGCTCTATACCGCCGCCGACGATCCGCAGAAGATCTACGACAGCAAGAAGGGCCTCGGTTACTGAGGCGGGCTCCGCGCCGGACCGCTTCCTGTGGTCCGGCGATCCCCCTTCGAAACCGCTGCACGAACGGCTAGGCTGGGTGTCCGCTTCAATGGCGGGCACCGGTGGGAGTGAATTTGCCATGCAGAACAGCCCCGATCCTGCTCTGCCTCTTCTTGAGGTGCGTGGGATCAGCAAGAGCTTTGGCGCTGTGCGCGCGCTGCAGGAGGTCGACTTCACGCTGCGCGCCGGCGAGATCCATGCGTTGCTCGGCGAGAACGGAGCCGGCAAGTCCACGCTGATCAAGGTCGTCACCGGCGTATTCCCGCGCGACGCCGGCATCGTCAGGATCGGCGGTGAAGAGGTCGCGCCGCGCTCGGCCAAGGCAGCGCTGACAGCGGGCATTGCCACCGTCTACCAGGAAGTCAACCTGCTGCCGAACCTGTCCGTGGCGCAGAACCTGTTCCTCGATCGCCAGCCAATGCGCTTCGGCATCGTGCGCGAGGGCGAAATGCGCCGCCGCGCCAAGGCGCTGCTTGTGGAGTTTGGCCTCGACATCGACGTCGCCGCGCCGCTCGGCAACTATTCGGTGGCCATCCAGCACGTCACAGCGATTGCCCGCGCGATGGATCTCTCCGCGCGCGTGCTGATCCTGGACGAGCCGACCGCGAGCCTCGACCGCCACGAGGTCGAGATACTGTTCGGCATCATGCGTCAGCTTGCCAGGCGCGGCATCGGCATCGTCTTCGTCAGCCACTTTCTCGACCAGGTCTACGAGATCTCCGATCGCATCACCGTGCTGCGTAACGGCCGCCTCGTCGGCGAGCGCGAGACCGCCTCACTGCCGCGCCTCGAGCTGATCCGGCTGATGCTCGGCCGCGAGTTGGCCGAGACCACCAGCGCGCGCGCATCAGTGGGCGAGCACAAGGTGCGCGAGGTCTGCGCGAGTTTCGAGAATTACGGCAAGGCCGGCTATGTCGCGCCGTTCAATCTCGAGCTGCGCCATGGCGAGGTCGTCGGTCTCGCCGGCCTGCTCGGCTCGGGCCGGACCGAGACGGCGCGGCTGGTGTTCGGCGCCGAGCGCGCCGATGGCGGGAAGGCGAGAGTGGAGGGCGCGTCGGTGCGGCTGCAGTCGCCCCGCGACGGCGTACGCCACGGCTTTGGCTATTGCCCGGAGGAGCGCAAGACCGACGGCATCGTCGCCGAGCTCACGGTGCGCGAGAACATCGTGCTCGCGCTCCAGGCCAAGCGCGGCCTGCATCGGCCGCTGTCGCGCCGCGAGCAGGACGAGATCGCGCGCCGCTACGTCAAGATGTTCGACATCCGTCCGCCCGATGCTGAGCGCCCCGTCGGCCTGTTGTCCGGCGGCAATCAGCAGAAGGTTCTGCTGGCGCGCTGGCTCGCGACCTCGCCGCGGCTTCTGGTGCTGGACGAGCCAACCCGCGGCATCGACGTCGGCGCGCATGCCGAGATCATCCGCCTGATCCGCGAGCTCTGCGACGACGGCTTGTCGCTACTCGTGATCTCCTCCGAGCTCGATGAGATCGTGACCTATTCCGACCGCGTCGTGGTGCTGCGCGACCGCGCCCATGTCGAGGAGCTCGCGGGCGAGGCAGTCGACGTCGGCAACATTCTCGCGGCCATCGCCGCCGACGGCGCCGCCGTTGCGCTTGAGGCCCACACATGACAGCGCTGCTGCCGCGCCGCGGTCTCGCCCAGATACTCGCATTGATCGTCATCCTCGCGGTCGATCGCGTGGTGTCGCCGCAATTCTTCGACCTGCGCCTCCAGGACGGCCGTCTGTTCGGCAGCCTGATCGACGTGCTCAACCGCGGCACGCCGGTAGCACTGTTGTCACTTGGCATGGTTTTGGTGATCGCGACGCGCGGCATCGATCTGTCGGTCGGGGCCGTCATGGCGATCGCGGGCGCGATTGCGGCGAGCCTCGCCGACACTCACAGTCTGGCCGTCGTTCTGGCGGCAGCGCTCGGCGCGGGCTTGATTTGCGGCCTGTGGAACGGCTTCCTTGTCGCGGTACTCGGCATGCAGCCGATCGTGGCGACGTTGATCCTGATGGTGGCGGGACGCGGCATCGCCCAGCTCATCACCGAGGGGCGCATCGTGACCTTCTCGTCGCCCGATCTGGTCTGGCTCGGCAATGGCTCGGTGCTCGGCCTGCCGGTACCGGTGGTGATTGCCCTGGGCATGCTCATCCTGACCGGCGCGGTGGTGCGCGGCTCCGCCCTCGGGCTCCTGATCGAGGCGACCGGCGGCAATGCGCGCGCGAGCGAGCTTGCCGGCGTCGGCACCCGTGCGATGATCCTGTCGGTCTATGTCTGGTGCGGCGTCTGCGCCGCGCTGGCCGGCGTGATCGCGGCGGCCGACATCATGGGAGCGGACGCGAACAATGCCGGCCTCTGGCTCGAGCTCGATGCCATTCTGGCCGTGGTGATCGGCGGCACCTCGTTGTTCGGCGGCCGCTTCAGCCTCGTGCTGGCCGTCCTCGGTGCGCTGATTATCCAGACCATGAACACCGGCATCCTCTTGTCCGGCTATCCGCCGGAATTCAACCTGCTGGTCAAGGCGGTGGTGGTGCTCACGGTGCTGTTGTTGCAATCGCCGAAGCTGACTGGTTTTGCCGGCATTGCCGCGCGACTGCGGAGGACGAAAGCATGAGAGGTCTGCCGCCCGCCCTCATCACGGCGATCGTGCTCGTTGCGGGCTTCGCAGCCTGCGCGGTGCAGTTTCCCAACATCGCCTCGACCCGCGTCGTCGGCAATCTCCTCACCGACAACGCTTTTCTCGGCATCGTCGCGGCCGGCATGACCTTCGTCATCATCTCCGGCGGCATCGATCTCTCGGTCGGCTCGGTGATCGGCTTCACCACCGTCTTCGTTGCGCTCGCGATCGAGCGCTGGGGCATGTCGCCGCTGGTTGCTTTTGTCGCCGTCCTCGCACTCTCGGCGGCCTTCGGTGCGGCGATGGGCGCGGTGATCCATGTCTTTGATTTGCCACCCTTCATCGTGACGCTCGCCGGCATGTTCCTGGCGCGCGGTGCGAGCTTCCTGCTCTCCACCGAATCCATACCGATCACCGCGCCGATCTATTCCACCGTGTCGGACTTCGCCTTGCGATTGCCGGGTGGAGGGCGATTGACGGCGATTGCGATCATCATGCTCGCGATCGTGATCGGCGGAGCCTTGCTGCTGCATCTCACCCGGTTCGGCGCCAATGTCTATGCGCTCGGCGGCAGCCGGACGACGGCGAGCCTGATGGGCGTTGCGGTCGGGAAGATGACGGTGAAGATCTACATGCTGTCGAGCCTGCTCGCCGGCATCGCCGGCATCGTCTTCTCGTTCTACACCAGCGCCGGCTATTCGCTTTCCGCCGTCGGCGTCGAGCTCGACACCATCGCGGCCGTCGTGATCGGCGGCACGCTGCTCACGGGCGGGCAGGGTTCGGTGGTCGGAACCTTCCTCGGCGTGCTGATCCAGGGCCTGATCCAGACCTACATCAATTTCGACGGCACGCTGTCGAGCTGGTGGACCAAGATCGCGACCGGAATCTTGCTGTTCGCCTTCATTGCCTTGCAGCAGGGTCTCGTCGCGCTCGCGCGCCGGCCGCTGGCAAAGAGCGCAGGAGCCGCCACATGACATCGCGCATCGTCGTCATCCCGACGCGGCGGGCTCACTCCAATCATGCGGAGGTCGCCCGCTCGATCGGCATCGACATCATCGCCGGCCGCTACGCGGAAGGGACGCGCGTGCCTGGCGATGCCGAGATGATCGCGATGTTCGGCGTGTCGCGGCCAGTGCTGCGGGAGAGCGTGAAGACCCTGGTCGCCAAGGGACTGCTGACGACCAAGGCGCGCGTCGGCACCGTCGTGCGCGAACGTGCCGCCTGGAACATGTTCGACGCCGACGTGCTGGCCTGGCATCTGGACGCAGGTATCGACAAGCGTTTCCTCAATGACCTCGCCGAGATCCGTCTCGCGGTCGAGCCGCGCGCGGCCATGCTGGCGGCCAAGCAGCGGTCGGAGGAGGATCTGGCCGAACTTCGGCGCAGCATGGAGCGAATGCGGCTCGAAGCGTCCGATTCGGTCGGCTTTGCCGATGCCGACCTCGCGCTTCACGTCGCCGTGGCGCGCGCCTCCGGCAACCTGTTCATGCGCTCGATCGGCCACGTCATCGAGGCCGCGCTTCGCGCCTCGTTCCTGCTGAGTGCGCCGGTCGAATTGGAGGACCGCGACACGGTGCTGCTCTGGCACCAGAAGATCGTCGATGCGATTGCGGCCGGCGATGCGGAGGCCGCCTCTGAGGCGATGATTTTCGTCATTCACAACGGCATGCATCGCCATGAGGGCACGGTCATCGAGACCGCACCGGCCTCCGTGGAATCTGGAGAGGGATCGTGACGGAACTCCGCATCGCCATCGTTGGCTTCGGCAAGATCGCGCGCGACCAGCATGTCGGCGCAATCGCCGCCGTGCCGGGCGCGGCGCTGGCGGCGATTGCCAGCCGTAACGCCTCGCTGCCTGGACTGCCGCATTTCGCGACCATCGAGGAGCTGCTGGAAAAGGGACCGCCGATCGATGCGGTCTCGCTCTGCACACCGCCGCAGGTGCGTCGCGCGCAGGCTGCCGCGGCGCTCGCCGCCGGCAAGCATGTCATGCTGGAGAAGCCGCCGGGCATCGGTGTCGCCGAGCTCGATCCGCTGATCGCGATGGCGGCGGAGGGAAGGCGAACGCTGTTTGCGACCTGGCATTCGCGCCATGCGCCGGCCGTCGAGCCCGCGCGACAATGGCTCACTGAGCGGCGCATCAAGTCGGTGCACATCAGCTGGAAGGAGGATGTTCGCGTCTGGCATCCCGGGCAGGGCTGGATCTGGGAGCCGGGCGGCCTTGGCGTGTTCGATCCCGGCATCAACGCGCTGTCGATCCTGACCAAAATCCTGCCGAAGCCCGTGTTCGTCACCGCGGCTGAGCTGGCGTTTCCCGCCAATTGCCAGGCACCGATTGCGGCGAACCTGACGCTGACCGACATCGACGGCCTTGCTGTCACCGCCGAGTTCGATTTCCGCCAGACCGGACCGCAGAGCTGGGATATCCTCGTCGATACCGACCAGGGCCGGATGACTTTGTCCGGCGGTGGCGCGCGGATGGAGGTCGACGGCAAGGTGCTTGCCGAGGCGCCCGATGAGGAATATCGCGGACTCTACCGGCGCTTCGTCGAGCTCGCGGCGACCGGCGCAAGCGACGTCGATCTGACACCGCTTCGCCTCGTCGCCGACGCCTTCCTGCTCGGCAGGCGCACCGTCGTCGAACCGTTTGTGGATTAGACATGGCCGAATCAAAAATCACAAAGGACATCTTCGGAACACTGCCTGACGGTCGCAAGGTCGAGCGCATCGTGCTGCGCGGCGAGGGCGACTTCGAGGCGCGCATCATCACCCACGGCGCGGTGATCCAGGCGCTGATTGCGCCGGATGCGAAGGGCGGTCACGACGACGTCGTGCTCGGCCATGACGCGTTCGCCGGCTATCTCGCGGAGCGAAAGTTCCTTGGGGCCACCGTCGGCCGCTACGCCAACCGCATTGCCAAAGGACAGTTCTCGCTCGACGGCGAGACGGTGCAACTTGCCGTCAACAACGGGCCGAACGCGCTGCACGGCGGCCTCGATGGATTCGACCGCAAGCTCTGGCAGATTGCGGAGATCGACGACGGCGCCGAGCCCGCGGTGACGCTGACCTATGTCAGTCCGCATGGCGAGGAGAATTATCCCGGCCACCTCGATGTCCGCCTGACCTATCGCGTCACCGGCCCGACCGAATTGTCGTTGAGCATGGAGGCGCGGACCGACCGTCCCACCATCGTCAACCTGACCAACCACAGTTTCTTCAATCTGGAAGGCGCAACGTCAGGCACGCCCATTCTCGACCACCGGCTGACGGTTGCCGCCGAACATTTCCTCGCCATCGACCCCACCGCCATTCCGCTGCCCGGACCGCCGCGCGCGGTGGCCGGCACGCCGTTCGACTTCCGCGAGGCTCGGCCCGTTGGCGAGCGCATCCGGCAGAGCGATGAGCAATTGCGCAACGGCAGGGGTTACGACCACACCTACTGCCTTGCGCGCGACGGCAAGCTTGCACTCGCGGCGCGGCTGGAGGCACCGCGCTCGGGGCGCGTCATGGAGCTGTTCACCGACCAACCCGGCCTGCAAGTCTATTCCGGCAACTATCTCGACGGCACGATTTCGGGGAAGGGCGGCAAGCTGATCCGGCAGTCGGATGCCATGTGTCTGGAGCCGCACATCTGGCCTGACGCGCCGAACCGGCCGGATTTCCCGAGCCCGCGCCTCGATCCCGGCGGAGCATATCGGCACCACACGGTCTATCGCTTCGGTATGAGGGCGTCATGATGGAACAGGTGCCGACATCAGTTCTCTCGGACGATCCCTGTCATCTCGGCGAGGGCCCGACCTATGACGTGACCACAGACACCGCCTGGTGGTTCGACATCCGCGAGGGGCGGCTGTTCGAGGCACAGCTTGGCAGTGGCAGCGTCCGCGTTCATGCGCTCGGCCGGATGGCGAGCGCGCTCGGGCGCATCGATGCCGAGCGGCAATTGATCGTCGCCGAGGATGGGCTTTACATCCGCAAGCTCGCCGACGGCGCGATGACGCTGTTCCTTCCGCTCGAGGCGGACAATCCCGTGACGCGCTCCAATGATTGCCGCGTGCACCAGTCCGGCACGTTCTGGATCGGCACCATGGGCAAGAAGGCTGAGCCGAAGGCAGGGGCGATCTATGCGCTCCATCGCGGCACGATCGCGACGCTGTTTCCCGGCATCAGCATTCCCAATTCGATCTGCTTCTCGCCGGATGGCGGCACCGGCTATTTCACCGACACCGCGCGCGCCGTGCTCTACGCAGTCCCGCTCAATCCCGCGACCGGTCTGCCGCGCGGCGAGCCGGAGGTGTTGTTGCGACACACCGGTATCGGCGGCCTCGATGGCTCAGTGTGCGATGCCGACGGAAAGATCTGGAATGCCTGCTGGGGCGCGAGCCGTATCGATGTCTATTCTCCGCAAGGCGAGCGTCTGCGCTCACTGAGCGTGCCGGCAAAACAGGCAAGCTGTCCCGCTTTCGTCGGCCCCGATCTGTCGCGCCTCCTTGTCACGTCAGCGTGGCAGGATATGGACGCGGCGGCGCGCGCCGCCGATCCGCAAGCCGGTTGCACTTTTCTATTGGAGGCATCCGCGCGCGGTCGCGCGGAGCCAGACGTCAAGCTCGCATAGGAGATCAGAGGCAGTCCACGACGACGTTCTCGATGAAACAAAGAAACAGTCTGACACCCAAGGGAGTAAAACATGCTGAAACTGAAGACGACATTCCTCGCGCTGGCGCTGGCCGGCGCTGCGACGATGGCCACAGGCCTCACCGCCTCCGCCCAAGACAAGGCGACCGTCGGCATCGCGATGCCGACCAAATCGTCGGCGCGCTGGATCGACGACGGCAACAACATGGTCAAGGTGCTGAAGGAGCGCGGCTACAACACCGACTTGCAATATGCCGAGGACGACATCCCGAACCAGCTCTCGCAGGTCGAGAACATGGTGACCAAGGGCGCGAAGGCGCTGGTGATCGCCGCGATCGACGGCACCACGCTGTCCGACGTGCTCAAGCAGGCCAAGGCGAAGGGCATCACCGTGATCGCCTATGACCGCCTGATCCGCGGCACACCGAACGTCGACTATTACGCCACCTTCGACAATTTCCAGGTCGGCGTGCTCCAGGCCGAGTCGATCGTGCAGGGCCTCGGTCTCAAGGACGGCAAGGGCCCGTTCAACATCGAGCTGTTCGGCGGCTCGCCCGACGACAACAACGCCTACTTCTTCTACAACGGCGCGATGAGCGTGCTGAAGCCCTATATCGACAGCGGCAAGCTCGTCGTCGCCTCGGGCCAGATGGGCATGGACAAGGTCGCGACGCTCCGCTGGGACGGCGCCACCGCCCAGGCCCGCATGGACAATCTGCTCAGCGCCTATTACGGCAACAAGAAGATCAACGCCGTGCTCTCGCCCTATGACGGCATCTCGATCGGCATCATCTCCTCGCTGAAGGGCGTCGGCTACGGCAGCGCCGATCAGCCGATGCCGATCATCTCGGGTCAGGACGCCGAGGTGCCTTCGATCAAGGCGATGCTGCGCGGTGACCAGTACTCGACCATCTTCAAGGATACCCGCGACCTCGCCAAGGTGACCGCCGACATGGTCGACGCCGCGCTGGCCGGCAAGCAGGTCACGGTCAACGACACCAAGACCTACGAGAACGGTGTCAAGACCGTGCCGTCCTACCTGCTCAAGCCGGTCGTGGTCTACAAGGACAATTGGGAGAAGGTCCTGGTCGAAAGCGGCTACTACAAGAAGTCGCAGTTCCAGTAGGACTTTCTCTTGCTCCGTCGTTCCGGGGCGCCCGGCGGGCGAACCCGGAACCTCGAGATTCCGGGTTCGATGCTTCGCATCGCCCCGGAATGACGGTGATCTAAGGACACAAAGCCAATGACCGCCATGCTGGAGATGCGCAACGTCAGCAAAAGCTTTGCAGGCGTGCAGGCGCTGCGCGACGTCAACTTCTCGGTTCACGCCGGGCAAATCCACGCGCTCGTCGGCGAGAACGGCGCCGGAAAGTCGACGCTGATGAAGGTGCTGAGCGGGGTCTACCCGCATGGCAGCTACGAGGGCACCATCGTCTTTGATGGTGAGGAGCGGCGCTTCCGCGACATCAACGATTCCGAGGCGCTCGGCATCATCATCATTCATCAGGAACTCGCGCTGATCCCGTTGATGTCGATCGCCGAGAACATCTTCCTGTCGCATCCGCCCTCGAAGCTCGGCGTGATCGACCGCGACGAGGTGTACCGGCGCACGCGTGAGCTGCTGGCACAGGTCGGCCTGAAGGAATCCCCGGACACCCTGATCACCGATCTCGGCGTCGGCAAGCAGCAGCTTGTCGAGATCGCGAAGGCGCTGTCCAAGCGGGTGCGGATGCTGATCCTGGACGAGCCGACCGCGAGCCTCAACGAGGCCGACAGCGCCGCGCTGCTCGAACGCCTGATGGCGTTCCGCGAGCAGGGCATCGGCTCGATCCTGATCTCGCACAAGCTCAACGAGGTCGCCAAGGTCGCCGACCACATCACCGTGCTCCGCGACGGCCGCACCGTCGACAGCATCGATTGCCGCGCCGAGCCGATTCAGGAAGACCGTATCATCCGCAGCATGGTCAATCGCGACATGGCGCACCGTTTCCCGGAGCGCAGCGTGAAGATCGGCGAGCCCGTGCTCGACGTCGCGAACTGGTCGGTCTATCACCCCATCCATCCCGAGCGGCAGGTGATCAAGAACGTCAATTTCGGCGTCAGGCGCGGCGAGGTCGTCGGCATTGCTGGCCTGATGGGGGCCGGCCGCACCGAATTCGCCATGAGCCTGTTCGGCCGTTCCTGGGGCACCAATATCAGCGGCAGCATCCGGCTCGAAGGCAGAGATATGGTGCTGCCGAGTGTCGCGGCTGCGATCGACGCCGGCCTTGCCTATGTCACCGAGGACCGAAAGCAGTTCGGCCTGATCCTGGCCGACGACGTCCGCAAGAACATCACGCTCGCCAGCCTTGATCAGGTTGCACCTAAACGCGTGATCGACGACATCGCCGAGCTGAAGATCGCCAGCGACTATCGCACCCGCATGCGCATCCGCTGTTCAGACGTCTACCAGGAGACCGGCCAGCTCTCCGGCGGCAACCAGCAGAAGGTGGTGCTGTCGAAATGGCTGATGACCGATCCCAAAGTCCTGATCCTGGACGAGCCGACGCGGGGCATCGATGTCGGTGCCAAATACGAGATTTACTGTATCATCAACGAGCTGGCGGAGGCTGGCCGCGGCGTCGTGGTGATCTCCTCGGAGATGCCCGAGCTGCTCGGCATCTGCGACCGGATCTGCGTCATGAACGACGGCGCCTTCGTCGGCGAGTTCAAGGGTGCGGACGCGACGCAGGAGAAGATCATGCGCGCCATCATGCGCAACGAACGAAACATTGGGAACGCCGCGCCCGCGGCCGCGGAAATGGGAGGAATGCAGCCATGACCGACAAGACGGTATCGCTGCCCGAGGAGCGCCGGCACGGCAGCTTCATCAAGAACAATTTGCGTAACTACGGCATGCTGATGTCATTGATCGCGATCATGCTGTTCTTCCAGGTCATGACCGGCGGCACGCTGTTGCAGCCGCTCAACCTGACCAACCTGGTGCTGCAGAACAGCTACATCGTCATCATGGCGCTCGGCATGCTGCTGGTGATCGTCACCGGCCATATCGACCTGTCGGTCGGCTCGGTCGCCGGCTTCGTCGGCGCGGTGGCCGCCGTGCTGATGGTGACCTACAAGATCGACTACACGCTCGCCTTCATCGCTTGCCTGTTGCTGGGTGCGGCGATCGGCGCGGCGCAGGGCTATTGGGTGGCCTTCTTCGGCATTCCATCCTTCATCGTGACACTGGCGGGCATGCTGGTGTTCAAGGGCCTGGCGCTCGCGGTGCTGCAGGGCCAATCACTCGGCCCGTTCCCGGCGACCTTCCAGAAGCTGTCGTCGGGCTTTATTCCGGAACTGCTGCCCGAAGCCGGCACGCTGCATCCGACCTCCATGCTGATCGGTGCCGTGCTCGCGCTCGGGCTCGTCTATGCCAGCGCCAAGGGCCGCTCGCGCGAGCAATCGCACGGCATCGAGGTCGAGCCCTACGCGTTCTTCCTGGGGAAAAGCGTTCTGCTCGCCTGCGCCGTGCTCTATTTCACCTATCTGATCGCCTCGCATCGTGGCCTGCCGAACGTGCTGGTCATCATGACCGCGCTGATCGCGCTCTATGGCTTCGTCACCCGGCGCACCGTGATCGGCCGGCAGGTCTACGCGGTCGGCGGCAATGCGAAGGCGGCAAAACTGTCGGGCATCAAGACCGAACGGCTGACCTTCCTCACCTTCGTCAACATGGGCGTGCTGGCCGCGCTTGCCGGTCTCGTCTTCGCCGCGCGCCTCAACACCGCGACGCCGAAGGCGGGCCTCGGCTTCGAGCTCGACGTCATCGCCGCCTGCTTCATCGGCGGTGCCTCGGCCTATGGCGGGGTCGGGCGCGTCGGCGGCGCCGTGGTCGGCGCCATGATCATGGGCGTGATGAACAACGGCATGTCCATCCTCGGCATCGGCATCGACTATCAGCAGGTCATCAAGGGCCTGGTGCTGCTCGGGGCAGTGTGTATCGACGTGTATAACCAGCGGCGGTAGACGCATTGACGGTCTGGTAGGGTGGGCAATGGCGCGTAAGCGCCGTGCCCACCATCTTCTCTCGTGGCACTATGGTGGGCACGCTTCGCTTTGCCCACCCTACGGCAGCGGTGATTGCGTCGTGAACAGCACCGTCGCGATCGCGACGGAAAGCGTTACCGCCGATACGGTTGCTACGGTCGACAGCACCCCCATTCGCCGCAGCGCGATGGCGAACACGATGATGATGGGGGTCGCGGTTATCAGCCCGATTTGTGCATCGCTCATTGCATCGCTCGCCATTTTGCGGAACCGCCGGATGCATCCACCCTATGACGGTGAGGCGGGCGGGACGTTGCGATAGCGCAAACCCGCCTCTGGCCAGTTGCACTATTTGTCCGGCGACAAAGTTGGAATCGCGCCGGTGGGATATCTGTTCGGCGTCTTGATGCGGAAGTCAGATGTCGGCAACGGATTGCGAACAACAAGGAACCGGCTGGGGAATCCTGGAAGATCTTCCCGGTGATCCCATGATCTGGGTGCTGATCTTCAGCGAGCTCGCCGCCTTCGGCCTGTTCCTTGGCGCTTTCGTCATCGCGCGCGCGCTTCACCCGGCGGTCTTCGCGGCCGGTCAGGCCAGTCTCGATGCGCATCTGGCCGGAATAAACACCATCGTGCTCGTGACCAGCGGCTGGGCTGCCGCGCGCGGGGCGGCTGCTGCACGGGCGCGCGAAAGCCGGCGTGCGCGCGGCTGGCTGTTCGGCGCCATGGCCCTTGGCGTCGTCTTCATCGCGGTCAAGCTGTTCGAATATGCCGGCGAGATCGCGTTAGGAAACGGCTTGGAGACCAGCCCGTTCTTCACGCTGTACTTCCTCCTCACCGGCTTCCATCTCCTGCATGTCGGCCTCGGCATCGTGATTCTGGCCGTAGTGTCCCGGGGTGCCCGAGCGGCGGGCGTCGAGACCGGAACGGCTTTCTGGCACATGGTCGACCTGCTCTGGATCGTCATGTTTCCCATCATCTATCTGGTGCACCCGTGATTCCGGATCGTCTCGACATCACCTGGATCGCGTTGATCGGCCTTGCGCTCGCGACCATTCTGGTCCCGCCGCTGGTGTCGCGTCCCTTGTTCGCCAATGCCTTGCTGCTGACGTTCGCCGCCCTCAAGGGCCGCCGTATCGTGCTCGATTTCCTCGATCTTCGCTCAGCGCCGGCGCTTTGGCGCGGCATCGTCAGCGCCTGGGTCTTCATCGTGGTGCTGTTTGCCTGGCTCGCATCGGCCGTCGTTGCCTTGATCTGACTGGCGGTTGCGCATCGTCGCGCTGCTTGCGCTTCGTCAAAGAGTGTCTCCTGGCAATCGGCAATAAATCGCAGGATCGCATCTTTCTCAGGAATCAAACGGAAAGGATTGGCAATGGCTGAACGCCTGACCAAGTCGGCCGCTCGAAATGTCTTCTACGGCGGTTCGGCCTTCTTCTTCGCCATTTTCATAGGGCTGACGGCGCACAGCCATTACTACATGGCCACGACCTCGACCGACGCGGAGACGCTGACGTCGTCGGTCGCCCGCGGCAAGCATGTGTGGGAGAAGAACTCCTGCATCAACTGCCACACGCTGCTGGGCGAGGGCGCCTATTTCGCCCCAGAGGTCGGCAACGTCTGGGATCGCTGGGGCGGCAACGAGGATCCGGCCGCCGCGCGCGAGACGCTGAAGGCCTGGATGCAATCGCAGCCCTCGGGCGCGGAGGGCCGGCGGCAGATGCCGCAGTTCAACCTGACCGACCAGGAACTCAACGATCTCGCCGACTTCCTGCAATGGACCAGCACGATCAAGCGTCAGAGCTGGCCGCCGAACAAGGCGGGCTGAGCATGATCCGGAAAAGTGTGAAGCGGTTTTCCGAAGAGATCATGCTCAAACGACATGCAAGGCGCACAGCTTTCCTCTTTCAAGACAGAGAGAACCCGAGATGAAGTACCAAACCCAGAAAGTCGCGATGCTGTATTTCTACGGCGCGCTGACCCTGTTCCTGGCCCAGGTCGTGTTCGGCCTGCTCGCCGGCACCATCTACGTCCTACCCAATACGCTGTCGACGCTGCTGCCGTTCAACATCGTCAGGATGATCCACACCAACGCGCTGATCGTGTGGTCGCTGATCGGCTTCATGGGCGCGACCTACTATCTGCTCCCGGAAGAGACCGAGAATGAGCTCTATAGCCCGCTGCTGGCGAAGATTCAGTTCTGGATGTTCTTCGGCGCAGCCGGCGTCGCCGTGGTCGGCTATCTCTTCCACTACCACGAGGGCCGTGAGTTCCTCGAACAGCCCTTCATCATCAAGGCCGGCATCGTCGTCGTCTGCCTGATGTTCCTGTTCAACGTCACGATGACGGCGCTGAAGGGCCGCAAGACCACGGTCACCAACATCCTGTTGTTCGGCTTGTGGGGCGTTGCGATCTTCTTCCTGTTCGCCTTCTACAACCCGGCGAACCTTGCCGTCGACAAGATGTACTGGTGGTACGTCGTCCATCTCTGGGTCGAGGGAGTCTGGGAGCTGATCATGGCCTCCGTGCTCGCCTATCTCATGATCAAGCTCAACGGCATCGATCGTGAGGTCGTCGAGAAGTGGCTCTACGTCATCATCGGCCTTGCCCTGTTCTCGGGCATTCTCGGCACCGGCCACCATTTCTACTGGATCGGCGCGCCCGGATACTGGCAGTGGATCGGCTCGCTGTTCTCCACGCTCGAGGTTGCGCCGTTCTTCACCATGGTGATCTTCACCGTGCAGATGACCTGGAAGGCCGGCCGCAAGCATCCGAACCGCGCTGCGCTGTTGTGGTCGGTCGGCTGCTCGGTGATGGCGTTCCTCGGTGCCGGCGTGTGGGGCTTCCTGCACACGCTGTCCTCGGTGAACTACTACACCCACGGCACGCAGGTCACCGCCGCGCACGGTCATCTCGCCTTCTTCGGCGCCTATGTGATGCTGAACCTGTCGGTGATGGCCTATGCGATCCCGCAGATCAAGGGACGCGCGCCCTATAACCAATGGCTCTCCATGACGAGCTTCTGGATCATGTGCACGGCCATGATGACCATGACCTTCGCGCTAACCTTTGCCGGCGTGGTGCAGGTCCATCTCCAGCGCGTGCTCGGCCAGGGCTACATGGACGTGCAGGACCAGCTCGCGATGTTCTACTGGGTCCGGCTCGGCTCCGGCGTGTTCGTCGCGATCTCCGCGCTGATGTTCGTGTGGGCCGTGCTGGTGCCGGGCCGCGAGAAGCAGGCGACCATTCCCGCCGTGCTGCAGCCGGCCGAGTAAACGAGAAAGGGCGGTCGCGGTTTGCCGCGGCCGCCTGGTTCCTGGAAAATCCGGAGAGACATCATGAAAGCTGCCCTTCATACGGTAACCTCGGCGCCCGACCTGCCGGCCTATGTTCCATCCGGAAACGAATGTGAGCTTTTCGAACATGCCTGGCGACGTCGTCTGCCGGTTCTGCTCAAGGGGCCGACCGGTTGCGGCAAGACGCGCTTCGTCGCGCATATGGCGGCGCGGTTGGGCCTGCCGCTTCACACCGTCGCCTGTCATGACGACCTCACTGCCGCCGATCTCACCGGCCGCTATTTGCTCAGGGGCGGGGACACCGTGTGGACCGATGGTCCGCTGACGCGCGCCGTGCGCGAGGGTGGCATCTGCTATCTCGACGAGGTCGTGGAGGCCCGCAAGGACGTCACAGTAGTGCTGCATCCTCTGACCGACGACCGCCGCATCCTGCCGCTGGAGCGGACCGGCGAGGAGCTGGTGGCGCCGAACAGCTTCATGCTCGTGGTCTCTTACAACCCCGGCTACCAGACGCTGCTGAAGGCGCTGAAGCCATCGACGCGGCAGCGCTTCATCGCCATCGAATTCGGCTTCCTGCCGCCCGAGCAGGAGATCGCCGTCGTGTCCGCCGAAAGCGGACTGTCGCCGGAGCGCGTGCGGCCGCTGGTGGGGCTGGCTGGCCGGCTGCGCGCGCTTAGGGGCCACGATCTGGAAGAGGGCGTCTCGACCCGGCTCGTGGTCTATTGCGCGACCCTGATTGCCGCGGGCACGCCGATCGCCGATGCCGTGCTGGCCGGCATGATCGAGCCGCTGACCGACGATTCCGACGTGAAGGCGGCGCTGCTGGACGTCGCACGCGCTGTCATCGGGTGAGGCCGCTCCCATGCTCGACTTCCTCGAACTGGAGGAGACGGTCGGCCGCGCCTGGCACAGGATGGTCGGCAGCACCGCGAGCTATCCGGTTCACGATGAGCACGCCGTTGCACTGACCGAGGTGAGAGGCCGGCTCGCGGTGATGTTCCGCGCGCTTGGCGGCGAGACCGGGGTGCAGATTGCAAGCGCAGGCGCGCGAAAATCGGGGCACCGTCTCGGCTGGCGACAGCGCATCGGCCTCGGTGACGAGCGGTTAGAGCAGCCGGGCCGTGACGCGGCGACCATCTTCCTGCCCGATCGGATCTCGATCTTTCCCGACCGCGCGTTGAACGCGGCGCTCTATCGCTGGCTTGCGGCATGGTTCGCAGCTGCACCGATCGAGACGATCACGGAAGCCGATCCGCTGCGGCGGGATCTTCTGGTGTTGCGCCGGGCAAGTGAGACGGCGGTCTGGGTGCTCACGCAATTCCCCGGGCTTGTCGCCGATTATGCCCAGCTCGCCGCGGCAACCGCCGAGGCTCGGCCTCGTCGCCCTTTGCCACGCATCGAGCAGGAGGTCGAGCAGATCGTCTTGGCCTTGCTCGGCGCCGGCAAGGCGCCTGCGGGCAGACTGTGGCCGGCGATGATGGGGACGGGCCTGCTGCCAGACAAGGCGCCGCCGGGCTATCATTCGATCCTGCCGTGCCCGCTCTGGGGGGATTGCTGGACGCGCGAGCTCTCGCCCGCGCATGCAGGCGAGGACGAATGTGCCCCGGGCGCCGAGCCCGAGGCACAGGACAATCGCAAGCGCTTTGCCATCCGCGACCGCGAGGACAATGCCAACCGCCGCGATCCTTTTGTGCTCAACCGCTTCGAGAAGATCCTTGCGATGGCCGAGATGGTCAATGTCGATCGTCCGGCCGACGACAGTGAGGACGAGGATGCGCAGAAAGCGGCCGACGATCTCGAGGAGATCACGCTCAGCCGCCGCACCGGCAAGCCGGCGAGCCGGTTCAAGTTCGATCTCGACCTGCCGCCGGAGGCCCTCGATGCATCGCGATTGAAAGCGGACCTCACCTATCCCGAATGGGATTACCGCAGCGGATCCTATCTGCCCGATCATTGCCGCGTGCTGGCGGGTGCGGCCTCCGAGCAAGGTGAGAGCTGGGCGCCTGACGACGCCATGCGCCGGCACATCCGTCAGGTGCGCCGCCGCTTCGAGGTGTTGCGGCCGCGTCACGAATTGATGCGCGCCCAGGTCGACGGACATGATCTCGACCTCGACGCGCTGGTGCGCGCGCGGTGCGACCTGCGCGCCGGCAGCAGCAGCGGCCTCGATCGCATCCACGTCGCGATGCGCCCGCAAGGGCACGATCTCGCCGTCACGCTGCTCGTCGACGTCTCGCTGTCCACGGACGCCTGGGTCGACGGCTACCGCGTGCTCGACGTCGAGAAGGAGGCGCTGCTGGCGCTCGCCCATGGGATTTCGGCCTGCGGCGATCACCACAGCATTCTCACCTTCACCTCGCGCCGGCGGTCCTGGGTGCGGCTCGAGACGGTCAAGGCCTTCGGCGAGCCGATGGGCGGGACGGTCGAGCGCCGCATCGGCGCGCTGAAGCCGGGCTATTACACGCGGATCGGCACGGCGGTACGCCATGCCGCCGCCGAACTCGCCCGCCAGCCGCAGCGCAAGAAGCTGCTGCTCGTCCTCACCGACGGCAAGCCGAACGACGTCGACCATTACGAGGGCCGCTTCGCGCTCGAGGACACCCGCAAGTCGGTGCAGGAGGCGCGCCGACTCGGCATCGCCGCCTTCGGCGTCACGGTGGACGCCACCGCGCAATCCTACTTCCCGACCCTGTTCGGGCGCGGCGGCTATGCCATCGTCGGTAACATCAAGCGGTTGCCCGCGGCGCTGCCGGCAATCTACCGGCAGGTCGCGCACTAACAGGGGAAGCCGCGGCGCCGCGTTCCCACGCGAACTATTGCTCATCAGCTGGGTATATGATCGAATGGCCGGATGGACGACTTCCAGTCAAAACCCGACCTGATCATCTTCGACTGCGACGGCGTGCTCGTCGACAGCGAGCTTTTGAGCTGCCAATGCCTGTCGGAGGTGCTGGCCGAGTTCGGCATTGCGCTCACCCAGACACAGGCGCTCGAGCTTTTCCTCGGGCGCAGCACCAAGGCGATCGAGCAGCATTATCGTGATCTCGGGCAGGTCGTGCCGGATGGCTTTCTGCCGCGCCTGAAGTCGCATGTGCTGGCGACGTTTGCGGGCTCGCTCCGGCCGATCCCGGGCATTGCCGCCATCATGTCCGACCTGCGAATGCCGTTTTGCGTGGGGTCGTCGAGCGATATCGACCGCGTCTCGCTCTCTCTCGACGTCACGGACTTGCGGGCGCATGTCGGCGAGCGGATCTATACCGCGCAAATGGTCAGGCATGGCAAGCCGGCGCCCGATCTGTTCCTCCTTGCGGCCGAGAAGATGGGCGCACAACCTGCGCGTACCCTGGTGATCGAGGACAGCGTCAGCGGCGTGCAGGCGGGCAAGGCAGCCGGCATGACGGTCTGGGGATTTGTTGGCGGCAGCCATTATCGCGGTCGCGACGGCCGGGCTATATTGTCCGAGGCGGGGGCCGACCGGGTCTTCGCGCGCATGAGCGATTTCTGGGAGGCGTGAGGCCCGCATGGCCGCCGAGAACGACAAATCCCGACTCGACGACGCCGCGCGCGCCGGCTGGCTGTATTTCATCGCCGGTCACACCCAGGACGAGATCGCAAAGATGCTCCAGGTCTCGCGTGCCTCGGCGCAGCGGCTGGTCTCGTTGTGCCTTGCCGAGCGTCTCATCACTTTCCGGCTCGAACACCCCATCGCCGCCTGCATGGAGCTTGCGGCGCGCCTGAAGGAGCGTTTCGACCTTGCTCATTGCGAGGTGGTGCCCGCCGATCCCGCGGCGCCGCAGGCTACTTCCGGCATCGCCGAACGCTGCGCCAATCTGCTCGATGCGACGCTGCGTTCGGAGACGCCGGTGATCGTCGCGCTCGGCACCGGCCGTGCGGTGCGCGCCGCGGTCGAGCGCGTCACGCCGATCGACAGGCCCAATCACCAGATCGTCTCGCTGGTCGGCAACATCTCCGCCGACGGTTCGGCGAGCTTTTACGACACCGTAGGCCGGCTGGCCGACCGCACCGGTGCGCGGCATTATCCGATGCCGCTGCCGTTCCTGATGTCGTCCGAGGACGAGCGCAACAAGATGGTCCGCATCGAGCCGATCGCCAAGGTGAAGGCAGTCGCGGCCAAGGCGGACTTGCGCCTCGTCGGCATCGGCCAGATGGACCAGAAGGCGCAGGTGCATGTCGACGGTTTCGTCACCCGCGACGAATTGTTCGAGATGATGCGGCTGGGTGCAATCGGCGAGATCACCGGCTGGGCCTATGATTCCAAGGGCCACCTGCTCAAGACCGGCACCAACAAGCGCCTCACCAGCATCCCGCCGGAAGTGCCGGCGAAGACCACCACCATCGCCGCCGCGGTCGGT
This sequence comes from Bradyrhizobium sp. AC87j1, assembly GCF_002936975.1. Classification (NCBI taxonomy): domain Bacteria; kingdom Pseudomonadati; phylum Pseudomonadota; class Alphaproteobacteria; order Hyphomicrobiales; family Nitrobacteraceae; genus Bradyrhizobium; species Bradyrhizobium sp. AC87j1. Next base: position 64,865 of record NZ_PTFE01000027.1, on the reverse strand, counting down.
GCCGCCAAGGTGCCGGCGATCGCGGCGGCGCTGAACGGCGGCCTGGTCAACGGGCTGATTACTGACGAGACGACCGCGCAGGCGATTTTGGAGCGGTAGGCGGGCGCTACGCTGCGTCGGGACTGCGCTCCCTCTCCCGCAAGCGGGAGAGGTGGAGCATGCCGCGCCACCGGTTTCGATTCACTCCACCCACTCCCGCACCGCAGCACTCATAAGTTGCGCAAACGTCCGTGCGCCTGCTTGACAATCCTCCTTCCTTGCGTTGAACATACGCCCAACGCGTGGGCATATGCTCAAAACGCGAGTTTGAGGGAGGTCACCGTGAAAGATGTCTTGGGCGCCGTCTGCGGCGCGTCTGTTCTGTTGCTGGCCGTCCCCGCGATGGCCGAAACGACCCTGACGATCGCCACCGTCAACAATGGCGACATGATCCGCATGCAGGGGCTTACAGCTGAATTCACCAAGAAAAACCCGGACATCTCGGTCAAATGGGTGACGTTGGAGGAGAACGTGCTGCGTCAGCGCGTCACCACCGACATTGCCACCAAGGGCGGTCAGTTCGATGTGCTCACCATCGGCACCTATGAGGTGCCGATCTGGGCCAAGAAGGGCTGGCTGGTGCCGCTCGCCAATCTCGGCGGCGACTACGACGTCGCCGACCTGCTGCCCAGGATCAAGGACGCGGTCTCCGTCGACGGCAAGCTCTATGCCGCGCCGTTCTATGGCGAAAGCTCGATGGTGATGTATCGCACCGACCTGTTCGAGAAGGCGGGCCTGAAGATGCCGGAAAAGCCGGCCTGGGATTTCGTGATCGACGCCGCCAAGAAGCTGACCGACAAGAGCGCCGGCACCTACGGCATTTGCCTGCGCGGCAAGGCCGGCTGGGGCGAGAATATGGCGTTCCTCTCGGCCATGGCCAATTCCTACGGTGCGCGCTGGTTCGATGAGAAATGGGAACCGCAGTTCAACACGCCGGAATGGAAGACGACGCTCACGACCTACGTCAATCTGATGAAAGAAGCCGGCCCTCCCGGCGCAAGCTCCAACGGCTTCAACGAGAATCTGGCGCTGTTCAATGCCGGCAAATGCGCGATGTGGATCGACGCCACGGTGGCGGCGTCCTTCGTCACCAATCCGAAGGATTCCAAGGTCGCCGACAAGGTCGGTTTCGCGCTCGCGCCCAATACCGGGCTCGGCAAGAACGCCAACTGGTTGTGGGCCTGGAATCTTGCGATCCCCGTCGGCTCCAAGAAGATGGAAGCCGCCGAGAAGTTCATCGCCTGGGCGACGAGCAAGGACTACACCAAGCTCGTGGCATCGAAGGAGGGCTGGGCCAACGTGCCGCCAGGCACGCGGACCTCGCTTTACAAGAACGATGAATATCTGAAGGTCGCACCCTTTGCAAAACTGACGCTGGCCTCGATCGATGCGGCCGATCCGAACAAGCCGACGGTGAAGCCGGTGCCTTATGTCGGCGTGCAATACGCTGCGATCCCCGAATTCCAGGGCATCGGCACCCAGGTTGGCCAGCAATTCTCCGCCGCGCTTGCGGGCTCGATGACCGTCGACGCCGCGCTCACCGCGGCGCAGTCCGCGACCGAGCGCGAGATGAAGCGCGCCGGCTACATCAAGTGAACCCGAGCTCTTCCTCCTGAGCTCAGACTTGCGGCCATCCAGCGTCATGGATGGCCGCCTTCTTCCCGCCAGCGGAGAAGCGTTGATGGCAACCCGGCAGACGCAGACTCTTGCGCGCTCGCTCCTGACGCCGGCCGTCGGGCTGCTGTTCATCTGGATGATCGTCCCGCTGGCGCTGACGATCTATTTCTCGACGCTGCATTACAGCCTGCTCGATCCCGGCTCGGAATCATTCGTCAAGCTGGAAAACTTCCGCTACTTCCTCACCGATCCAGCCTTCCTGGCTTCGCTCCAGAACACGCTGGTGCTGGTCGGCTCGGTGCTCGCGCTGACGATCCTGCTCGGCATTCCGCTGGCGCTTTTGATGGACCAGCCGGTGATCGGACGCAATTTCGTGCGGCTGATGGTGATCGCGCCGTTCTTCGTGATGCCGACGGTGAGCGCGCTGGTCTGGAAGAACCTGCTGATGCATCCGGTGTCCGGTCTGTTCGCCTGGCTCGCCTCGCTGTTCCATCTGACGCCGATCGACTGGTTCAACGATTTGCCGCTGTTTGCCGTCATCCTGATCGTGACGTGGCAGTGGCTGCCCTTCGCGACGCTGATCCTGCTCACCGCGCTGCAGTCGCTCGACGAGGAGCAGAAAGAGGCCGCCGAGATGGACGGCGCCAGCGCCGTCTCGACCTTCATCTACATCACGCTGCCGCACTTGGCGCGGCCCATCACCGTGGTGATCCTGATCGAGACGATCTTCCTGCTCACGGTCTTTGCGGAAATTTATGTCACCACGGGCGGTGGCCCGGGACTGTCGACCACCAACATCGCCTTCCTGATCTATTCGCAGGCGCTGATCCAGTTCGACGTCGGCAGCGCCTCCGCAGGCGGCCTCGTCGCGGTGGTAATCGCCAATGTCGTCGCCTTCTTCCTCGTCCGCATCGTCGGCCGCAATCTGGAGGCTTGAAGCATGGCACGGATGGCGACGACGCGGCGGGTGGTGATATCGACGGCGGTGGCCTGGTTGTTCGGCTTCCTGATCTTCTTCCCGATCCTCTGGATGGTGCTGGCGAGCTTCAAGACCGAGCTCGAGGCCTTCGCCATCCCGCCATCCTTCCTGTTCTTCCACTGGACCACCGAAAACTATGCGACGGTTCAGGAGCGCAGCGACTATTTCCACCACGCCATGAACTCGGTCATCATCGCAGGCGGCTCGACCCTGATTGCGCTTCTGATCGCGATCCCCGCCGCCTGGTCGATGGCGTTCTCGCCGACCAAGCGCACCAAGGACATCCTGCTCTGGATGCTCTCGACCAAGATGATGCCGCCGGTCGGCGTGCTGGTGCCGATCTACCTGATCTACAAGACCTTCGGCCTGCTCGATTCTCGCATCGGCCTTGTCTTCATCCTGTGCCTCGGAAACTTGCCGATCGTGATCTGGATGCTGTTCACCTATTTCAAGGAGATCCCGCGCGACATCCTGGAAGCCGCGCGCATGGACGGCGCCACCATCGGCCGCGAGCTCGTCTATGTCTTGACGCCGATGGCGATCCCGGGCCTGGCCTCGACCATGCTGCTCAATTTGATCCTGGCCTGGAACGAGGCGTTCTGGACGCTCAATCTGTCGACGTCGAACGCGGCGCCGCTCACCACGTTCATCGCCTCCTATTCGAGCCCGGAAGGGCTGTTCTGGGCAAAGCTGTCGGCGGCCTCGACGTTGGCGATCGCGCCCATTCTCGTCCTCGGTTGGTTCAGCCAGAAGCAGCTCGTGCGCGGGCTGACCTTCGGCGCGGTGAAGTAGAGGGGCTGCCGGATCATGGGTCAGATCACACTTCAGGGCGTGCAGAAATCCTTCGGCCCCGTGCACATCATCAAGGGCGCCGACCTCGAAATTGCCGACGGCTCCTTCGTGGTGTTCGTCGGTCCGTCCGGCTGCGGCAAGACCACGCTCTTGCGGCTGATCGCGGGGCTCGAGGATGTCTCTGGCGGCAAGATCGTGATCGACGGCAAGAACGTCGTGGACACGCCGCCAGCCAAGCGCGGGCTCTCGATGGTGTTCCAGTCCTACGCGCTCTATCCGCATATGAGCGTGCGCGGCAATATCGGCTTTGGCCTGAAGATGGCGGGGCTCGCCAAGGACGAGATCAACCGCAAGGTCGAGGCCGCCGCCGCAACGCTGAACCTTACGCCGTATCTCGACCGCAAGCCGCGCGAGCTCTCCGGCGGCCAGCGCCAGCGCGTCGCGATCGGCCGCGCCATCGTGCGCGAGCCCAAGGCGTTCCTGTTCGACGAGCCGCTCTCCAATCTCGATGCCGCTCTGCGCGTGCAGATGCGCATCGAGGTGACGCGGCTACAGAAGCAGCTCGGCACCACCGCGATCTACGTCACCCACGACCAGGTCGAGGCCATGACCATGGCCGACAAGATCGTCGTGCTCAACGGCGGCAAGATCGAGCAATATGGGTCGCCCCTGGAGCTCTACGAGCGGCCGGCCAATCTCTTCGTCGCCGGCTTCATAGGTTCGCCCAAGATGAATTTCGTCACCGGAGAGCTCGCGTTGCAACGTGGTGCGGCCACCATCGGCGTCCGGCCGGAGCACCTCAAGATCGACCGCGATGGCACCGGAGGCTGGCAGGGGACCATCGCGGTGGCCGAGCATCTTGGCAGCGACACTTTCCTCTATGTCGATGCCGGCCCGCTCGGGATGCTGACCGCACGCTATATCGGCGAATTGAGCCTGCATGCCGGCGACCATGTGTCGCTGGTGCCGGACCCCGCGCGCATTCACCGCTTCGACGCGAGCGGCAACGCGCTTCGGAACTGACAAGAAAACGGCAAGAAACGGAAAGACCACCATGTACCTGGAAAAATTCAAGTTGAACGGCAAGACCGCGTTCATCACCGGCGGCGGGCAGGGCATTGGCCTTGGTTGCGCGGAAGCGCTGGCCGAAGCCGGCGCCAGGGTCATCATCGGCGACCGCGACAACAAGGTCGCCGATAGCGCCAAGGCCAGCCTGAAGGCGAAGGGCTTTGACGTGGAGACCGCGATCATGGACGTGACCGACACCAAGCGCGTGGCGGAGGTCGCGAACGACCTCGTCGCCCGCTACGGCAAGGTCGATATCCTCGTCAACAATGCCGGTATTGCCCGCAGCGAAACCCCGGCGGAGACCGTTACCGATGAGCACTGGCTCAACGTCATCGACGTCAATCTCAACGGCACCTTCTGGTGCTGCCGCGAATTCGGCAAGCACATGCTCAAGGCGAAGAGTGGCGCCATCGTCAATGTCGGCTCGATGTCCGGCTTCATCGTCAACAAGCCGCAGGAGCAGTGCTTCTACAACGCCTCCAAGGCGGGGGTGCATCATTTGACCAAATCGCTGGCCGCCGAATGGGGCGCGCGCGGCATCCGCGTCAATGCGGTGGCGCCGACCTATATCGAGACGCCGCTCAACGCCTTCGTGAAGAGCAACGCCAAAATGTACGACGCCTGGATCGGTGGAACCCCGATGGCACGGATGGGGCAGGTCGAGGAGATCGCCTCGGTCGTGTTGTTCCTGAGCTCCGAAGCGGCGAGCCTGATGACCGGCAGCATCGTGCTGGTGGATGGCGGCTATACTTGCTGGTAGGCTCACCGTCAAAGCTGACGGAAAGCGACCGGGAGCGACAATGCCGCGAGCGTATATCGGCGTCGACGTGGGGACCACCAGCACGCGAGCCGGAGTGTTTGACGAGGCCGGCACGCTTTTGGCCACCGCCCGGCATCCGATCCGGATCTGGCACGAGGCCGGCGATATCGTCGAGCAATCGTCTCAGGACATCTGGGACGCCTGCGCGACATCGGTGCGGGCCGCGATGGCGGAAGCCGCCATCGCGCCTGACAGCGTCGGCGGCATCGGCTTTGACGCGACCTGTTCGCTGGTTGTCCTCGATAAGCATGGCGAGCCGCTCACGGTCAGCGCATCCGGCGACAAGCAACGCAATGTCATCGTCTGGATGGATCATCGCGCCATCGCCGAGGCGCGGCTGATCAACGAGACCGAGGACGCCGTGCTGCGCTATGTCGGCGGCTCGATCTCGCCCGAGATGGAGATGCCGAAGCTGCTATGGCTGAAGCGGCACCTTCGTGGGAGCTTCGACGCCGCTGGCCACTTCTTCGATCTCGCGGATTATCTGACCTGGCGCGCGACCGGCTCGCTCCAGCGTTCCACCTGCACCGTCACCTGCAAGTGGAACTATCTCGCCCATGATGGCGGCGGCTGGAGCGCGCAGTTTTTCAAGCGCATCGGCCTGTCTGACTTCGTCGCCGAAAAATATGCCCGCATCGGCACCGAGATTGTCGCCCCCGGTACGCAGCTCGGCGCGGGGCTCACCCGCACGGCCGCGGCCGAGCTCGGCCTGTCGCCGGGCATACCGGTCGGCGCCTCGCTGATCGATGCCCATGCCGGCGGCATCGGCGCGATCGGCGGCCGCGACGGATCGGGCGGGGCGAGCGATGTCAGTGACCGGCTTGCCTACATCATGGGAACGTCGGCCTGTATCATGGCGACGACGACGGAGCCGTGCTTCGTTCCCGGTGTGTGGGGGCCTTATTACTCCGGGATGGTTCCCGATTTCTGGCTCAACGAGGGCGGCCAGTCGGCCGCGGGCGCGGCGATCGACCATCTCCTCAAGTCGCATCCGGGCCACACCGAGGCGAGCGCGGCGGCACGCAGCGAGGGTCTCGACCTCATCGACTTCCTCGAGCGCCGTATCATCGCGCGCGCAGGCAGCGCCAGCCGTGCCGCGCTGCTCGCCCGCGACATCCATGTTCTCCCCGAATTTATCGGCAACCGCTCGCCCTACGCCGACCCCGATACGCGCGCGGTGATCGCGGGCCTCGATCTCGACACCGACATCGCCGCGATGGAGCGGCTGTTCGTCGCCGGCCTGTGCGGACTCGCTTATGGGCTCGCCGAGGTGATCGAGGCTTTTGCCGCGCATGGCGTCCGCTCCAGCATCATGATCATGGGAGGCGGTGCGAGCCGCAGCCCGCTGGTGCGGCAGATCATGGCGGATACGACGGGCCTCACCGTCGCGCTGCCGCAGACCAGGGAGCCGGTGCTGCTGGGGGCTGCGATGCTGGGGGCGGTGGCCGGCGGCGCCTATGCCTCGATCGGCGAGACCATGGCAAAAATGTCGGCGCTGGGACGGAAGAGCGAGCCGACCGCGCCCGACATGGCCGCGTTTCACGCCCGCAAGCGCGAGGTCTATAAGCTCCTGCGCGACGTCGATCGCGGCAGCCGCGCGGCGATGGCCGACATCGCGAGAGGTTGAAGGACATGCTGGTTGCCTGCGGCGATGCATTGATCGATTTCGTGCCGACGCGAAATGCGCAAGGCCGCGAGGCCGTGATGCCGGCGGTCGGCGGCTCCTGTCTCAATGTCGCCATCGGCATGGCCCGGCTGGGCGCACCTACTGGATTCGTCGGCGGCATCTCGACCGATATGTTCGGGCGGATGATTGCAGATCATGCGGCGGCCTCCAACGTCGACCTCAATCTCGCCACCCGCAGTGATCACCAGACCACGCTCGCTTTCGTCCGCATCGTCGCGGGCGAGTCGCATTACGCCTTTTATGACGCCGGAACCGCGACGCGGAACTGGACCTACCGGCGCGGGGCGATTCCGTTCGCGAATGTGGAAGCCGTTCATGTCGGCTCGACCACGCTCGTCAACGACCAGGGCGCGGCGGAGACGACAGCGCTGATCGCGGACGCGCGGGCGTCATCGACGATCTCGTTCGATCCGAACTGCCGGCCCAATCTGGTCAAGGACAAGCCGGCTTATCTGGCGCGCATGGCCGAGTTCGCTGGCCGCGCCGATCTCATCAAAATGTCCGACGTCGACTTCGCCTATCTCTTCGGCGACGAGCCTTACGAGCAGCGGGCGAATGCGTTGCTCGGGCAGGGCACGAGCCTCGTCGTCATCACCCGCGGTAACAATGGCGCCATCGCATGGCACGCGGGGGCAGGGCAGATCGAGGTCGCCGCGCCCAAGGTCGAAGTCGCCGACACGATCGGCGCGGGCGACAGCTTTCAGGCTGCGCTGCTCTTTGCCCTGCACAAGCAGGGTCGCATTGCCCGGCAAGCATTGAAGGACATTAGCGCCGACGAGCTCCGCCGGGCGCTGTCCTTTGCCGCCAATTGCGCCGGCCTGACCTGCACCCGCCCGGGCGCCGATCCGCCCTGGAGCCGTGAGATCACATGGAGCTTGTAGCCCGTTCTTCCCTTCTCCCCTTGTGGGAAAAGGTGGCGCGAAGCGCCGGATGAGGGGTATGCGTCCACGAGCGCGAGAGCTTCGTTTGCCGCGCGAGACCCTTCACCCGTCTCGCCGCTTCGCGGCGATCCACCCTCTCCCACAGGGGAAGGCGCCGCGTTACAGCCGTGCCACGGCTTTCTCGGCGCATTTTATGAACCTTGAGATCAGCGGGCTCTGGGAATCCCTCCGCCAGCACACCGCGATGTCGATGGAATCGGCCGCATCGCGCAGCGGCCTGAACACGATGCCGCGTGGCGCGCCGAGCTGGGCGCAGGCCGGCACGATCGCAAGACCTTCGCCGGCGAGAACCAGGCTCATCGCCGAATGGACAGTCTCCACCCGGCTCGCGATCGGCATCACGATCTGATGTCGTCGCAGCAGGGCTGCGACCGCCGAGGAGGCGGGATCTTGCTCCGGAGGCGGCAACGCGATCAGCGGACGGCCCTGCAACCGCGCCATCGGCACGGCGCCGAGCCGCGCGAGCGGCGAGCGGATCGGCATTGCCAGCATAAATGGCTGCGCACCGATCCGAGCCACCTGGATCTCGGGATGGTTGATGGCCGGCATGCACAGCGCAACCGTGACGCTGCGGTCGAGCAGCCTGGCCTCGCGCGTCGATGCGCTGAGCTCGGCAAAGTCGAGATCGACGCCGGGAACCGAGCGGCGCAGTTCAGGGATGAGCCGCGGCAGCATCGCATTCGCCAGGACGAACATGTAGCCGACCGAGAGCCGCCCGCGCTTGCCGGCGGCGACCGCGCGCGCGGCTTCGGCCCCATCGACGGCCAGCGCCAGCGCTTCGCTCGCACGCGCCAGCAACGCCTGGCCTGCCTCGGTCAGGTCCATGCCGCGGGTGCCGCGGCGGAACAGCGGCGCGCCGATCTCGGCCTCGAGCTTGCGGATCTGGACGGACAGCGGAGGCTGAGCCATCCGTAGCCGCTCGGCGGCCTTGCCGACGCTGCGTGTCTCGGCGACGGCGACGAAATAGCGGAGGCGGCGAAGATCCATTGGCATACCGAAAACGTATGGGTTGCACATCAAAATGGTATTGGACGGCGAGTTAACAAAACTGTCATTCTCGCTGTCAATGCTTTGGGCCAACGGCGGCCCGCTTCGGAGCGTGATGTGACGATGAACGGCGATCCCTGTCTGCTGTCCGCAACCGAGCTGCGCGGCCTCATCGCCGAAAAGCGGATTTCGCCAGTCGAGATCGTCAGTGCCGTGCTCGCGCGCGCCGAGGCGCTCCAGCCCGAGTTGAACTGCTTCATCACGCTGTGTGGCGACGAGGCGATGGCGCAGGCGCGTATCGCCGAGCGCAAGATGATGGCCGGCGAGCCGCTCGGCCTGCTCCACGGCATCCCCGTCACCGTCAAGGACATCGTCAACACCAAGGGCGTCAAGACCACCTTCGGCGCCGTTCCCTACAAGGACAATGTGCCGAACGAGGATGCCCTCGCGGTGGCGCGGCTGCGCGCCGAAGGCGCGATCCTGATCGGCAAGACCACGACGCCGGAATTCGGCAGCAAGTGCCTGACCGATTCGCCTTTGTTCGGCCGCACCCGCAATGCGTGGGATCGGTGCCGGTCCTCCGGCGGCTCCAGCGGCGGCGCGGCCGTTGCCGTGGCCAGCGGCATCGCGCCGCTCGCGATCGCGACCGACGGCGGCGGCTCGACGCGAATTCCCGCCGCCTGCAATGGCGTGGTGGGCTTAAAGCAGAGCAACGGAGTTATCCCCCATAGTCAGGCGCTGGATGCGTTCGGCAACCAGACCTATGTCACGCCGACCACGCGGACCGTCGCGGACACCGCGTTGATGATGCAGGCGATGTCAGGCGAGGATGCTTGTGACCCCTGGTCGATCGGCGTTCCCGTGCCCGATTTCATCGGCACGGCCGCCCCGCATGGCGATCTGCGCGGGCAGCGGATTCTGTATTGCCTGACGCCGCCGGGCCGTCCGGTGTCCGCCGAGGTCGCAGCCAGCTTCAAGGCGAGCCTCGACAGGCTGGCGGGGCTCGGCGCCGAGCTCGAGGAATTTTCCGGCGACGGTTTCGATATCGAGCCGATCTGGCGCGCCATCAACCACACGGTCTGGCGCACGCGCTTTGCAAAACTCGCAGCCGAGCACAAGGACGAGCTGAGCGAGGCCTTCCTCAAGCAGCTCGCGCTTGCGACCGAAGTCAGCGGCGTCGACTACCAGGAGGCCATGTTCGCGCGCACCGCGCTGTTCCGCCGCGTGCAATCGCTACTTGCGCGCGGACACTTCCTCGCGATGCCGACGCTCACGCGCACCGCGCTGCCGATCAAGCAGGATTTGTTCGGCTCCATCGAGATCGACGGAGCCCATTTCGACAGCGTCCGGCCGCACTGGTTTCCCTGGACCATGCCGTTCAACATGACCGGCCATCCCGCCGTCAGCCTGCCCTCTGGCTTTGGCCGCGACGGCCTGCCGATCGGGCTTCAGCTCGTCGGCCGCTTCCGTGCCGATGCGGAATTGCTGCGCGTCAGCGCGCTGTTCGAGGCTTCAAGCGACCTTCTGTCCCGCTGGCCGGCTTGAGGAGATGGGCATGCAGCAAAAGGCTTGCCTCAGCCGCCCGGACATGTTGATCGTGCCGCAGCTGAGCCCTGAAGCCGAGCGCGCATGAGCGTATTTGTCCTCCGACGTCTGTTGACCTTGCTGGCGACGCTGGTCGGCGCATCCCTGATCATTTTCCTGGTGCTCGATGCGCTTCCCGGCAATGCCGCGCAGATGCTGATGGGCGCCGATGCCTCGGCGGATGCGGTCCGCGCGCTCACCGTCAAGCTCGGGCTCGACCAGCCGCTGGCGGTTCGCTATTTGCAATGGATCAAGGGCCTCCTCGTCGGCGATCTCGGCAACTCCTATGTCTACGGCACCCCGGTCGCCAGCCTGATCGCGGAGCGGCTGGTGCTGACCATTCCGCTCGCGATCATGGCCATGACGATCACGGTGACGCTGGCGCTCTCGGCCGGCATCTACACCGCCGCCAACCACAACAAGCTCGGGGACGTCGGCGTGATGTCGCTGACGCAGGTCGGCATCGCGTTGCCGAATTTCTGGTTCGCGATCCTCTTGGTGCTCTTGTTCGCGGTGCGGCTGCAATGGCTCTCGGCAGGGGGATTTTCCGGCTGGGAGGACGGCATCTGGCTCGGCGTCAAGTCGCTGCTGCTGCCGGCGATCTCGCTTGCGGTGGTGCAGGCTGCGATCCTTGCGCGTGTCACGCGCTCGGCGGTGCTGGAAGTGCTGCGCGAGGACTTTGTTCGAACGGCGCGCGCGAAGGGGCTCGGCAAGCGCGAGGTGCTGTGGAGCCACGTGCTGCGAAATGCGATGATCCCCGTCATGACGGTCATGGGGCTGCAATTCGCCAATCTGCTCGCCGGCACCATCGTGATCGAGAACGTGTTCTATCTGCCGGGCCTTGGCCGCCTGATCTTCCAGTCGATCGCGAACCGCGACCTGATCGTGGTGCGAAATTGCGTGATGCTGCTGGCGACCATGGTCGTCATCGTCAATTTCGTGGTCGACGTGCTCTATGCCTTCATCGATCCCCGCATCAAGGTCCACGACCTGTGAGCGCGCCCCTGACCACTCCGGTTGACGCGCCGCTCGCGGCGCGCCGCGTGCCGGCCAAGACCTTCTGGGGCCGAGCGCTGCGCCATCGCAGCTTCGTGCTCGGCGGTTCGCTGAGCCTACTGGTGCTTGCCTCGGCGCTGCTCTCGCTGGTGTGGACGCCGTGGTCGCCCTACGAGATCGATATCGCTTCGAAGCTGCGGCCGCCGTCGGCGGCGCACTGGCTCGGCACCGATTCCTTCGGCCGCGACATCGTCTCGCTGCTGCTCGCCGGCGCCCGCGCCACCATCATGGTCGGCGTCATCGCCGTCAGCATCGGTCTCAGCTTCGGCGTCACGCTCGGACTGATCGCCTCGGCCCGGCGCGGCTGGACCGAAGAGATCATCATGCGCTTCTCCGACTTCACCTTCGCCTTTCCGGCGGTGCTGTCCGCGATCATGCTCGCCGCGGTGGTGGGGCCGGGGATGGTCACATCGATCGTCGCGATCGGCATCTTCCAGATCCCGACGCTGACCCGGCTGACGCGCGGCTCGGCCAACGCGATCTGGGCGCGCGAATTCGTGCTGGCCGCGCGCGCGGCAGGCAAGGGTGCGTTCCGCATCACCATCGAGCACGTGCTGCCGAATATTCTGTCGATCCTGATCGTGCAGGTCACCATCCAGTTCGCGCTCGCCATTCTCGCCGAAGCCGCGCTGTCCTATCTCGGTCTCGGCACGCAGCCGCCGCAGCCGTCCTGGGGGCGGATGCTGAACGATGCCCAGACGCTGCTGTTCCAGTCGCCGATGCTCGCCGTCTATCCGGGCGCAGCGATCGCGATCGCGGTGCTGGGCCTCAATCTTCTCGGTGACGGATTGCGCGACCTGCTCGATCCCCGACTGGCACGGGAGCGATGACGATGGGCGAGCAACGCGTCATGCCGCTGATCGAAGTTGAAAATCTCGGCGTGCGCCTCAATACCAGCCGCGGGCCGGCGCAGGCCGTGCGTGGCGTCAGCTTTGCCCTGAAGCGCGGCGAGACACTGGGGCTGGTCGGCGAGTCCGGCTGCGGCAAGTCGGTCACGGCGATGTCCCTGATGGGGCTGTTGCCCGATAGCGCAGTGGTCTCGGGCAGCGTCAAGCTCGACGGCGACGAGCTCGCGCGATTGCCGGATGCCGATTATTGCCGCCTGCGCGGCAACCGCATCAGCATGATCTTCCAGGAGCCGATGACTGCGCTCAATCCGATGCACACGATCGGGCATCAGGTCGCCGAGCCGCTGCGACGTCACAAGAAGTATTCGGCGGCGCAGGCGCGCAAAGAGGCGATCGCCTTGCTCGATCGCGTCGGGCTTCCCGATCCGGCCAAGCGCGTCGATGCCTATCCGCACCAGTTTTCCGGCGGCCAGCGCCAGCGCATCACTATCGCCATGGCGCTCGCCTGCGAGCCGGATCTGTTGATCGCGGACGAGCCGACCACCGCGCTCGACGTCACCATCCAGGGCCAGATCCTCGACCTCATCGCCGATCTCGTCGAGGAGCGTGGCATGTCGATGATCCTGATCTCGCACGATCTCGGCGTCATCGCCGAGAACGTGCAGCGCATGATGGTGATGTATGGCGGCACCGTCGTCGAGAGCGGGCCGACCGACGAGGTGTTCCGCCGGATGGGGCATCCCTATACGCAGGGCCTGTTTCGCGCCCGGCCGAAGCTCGGCGCGCGCAAGGGGACGCGGCTGAAGACGATCTCGGGCACCGTGCCGGAGCTTGCAGATCTGGCGGCGGGGTGCACGTTCTCCGACCGATGTCCGCTGGTGATCGATCAGTGCCGCGCCGCGTTGCCGCCGATGGTGGACGTCGGACCCGGGCACGTCGTGCGTTGCATCAGGACGGATGTCTCGATGGCTGAAAACGTCGGAGCGCTGTCCGCATGACCGCTGCGCCTCTTCTCGACGTGAAGGATCTCGAGCAGCGCTACGCCCTGCCGCGGGAGAGCCTGTTCCGTCCGCCGGGCCAGGTGCGCGCGCTCAATGGCGTCAGCGTGCAGGTCGCCGCCGGCAAGAGCCTCGGCGTCGTCGGCGAGTCCGGCTCGGGCAAGTCGACCTTCGCGCGGCTGGTGATGGCGCTGGAGCGGCCGACGTCGGGCCAGGTCGCGCTGCTCGGCCGCGACCTCAATCGCATCTCCGCGGACGAGCTGCGCCGCACCCGCCGCGATTTCCAGATGGTGTTCCAGGACCCCTACGGATCGCTCGATCCGCGCCAGACCGTCGCCCGCATCGTCGCCGAGCCGCTCACCGTGCTGGAGGACGCAGATCGCGCCACCTTTCGCGCGCGCGTCTCCGCAGCGCTGCGCCAGGTCGGCTTGCGCGATGCGGACATGGAGAAATATCCGCACGAATTCTCCGGCGGCCAGCGCCAGCGCATCGCGATTGCGCGTGCGCTGATCACCCAGCCGAAGCTGATCGTCGCCGACGAGCCGGTCTCCGCGCTCGACGTCTCCGTGCAGGCGCAGGTGCTGAACCTGATGCAGGATCTCCAGGAGCAGTTCGGCCTGAGCTACATCCTGATCAGCCATGACCTCGCCGTGGTCGACTATCTCTGCGACGAGGTCGCGGTGATGTATCTCGGCCGGATCGTCGAGCAGGGACGGCCCGAAGACCTGTTCGAGCACTGCGCCCATCCCTATACGCGGGCGCTGCTGGATGCCGTGCCGCGGGCGCGCGCCGGCGGCGGCCGGCGGCGACGCGGGGGCCAGGCGATCGCCTCGCAATCGGCGGCCACGACCGGATGCCCTTATGTCGCGCGCTGTCCGCTCGCCGACCAGCATTGCCGCGAGGCCATGCCTGAGTTACGCAAGGTGGGCGAGGGGCATCTTGCCGCCTGCCACAAGGCGGAGGCTGTGATGGCGTTGCCGCAGGCGGCCATGGAAGGTTAGTGTCCGGAGCAGGATTGGCGTAGGCTTAGAACAGAACTGGCCGGGGAGTTACGCATGTTCAGGAAATTGTCGATCGTTGCATTTGCCGCCGCGTTGGTCGCAACGCCTTTGCCCGTGCTGGCGCAGAGCAAGAAGGACAGCGTCGTCATGGCGATGGCGCTGGAGCCCCCGGGGCTCGACCCGACCAATGCCGCCGCTGCAGCGATCGCCGAGGTCACGCTCTACAACATCTACGAGACGCTGACCAAGATCAACGAGGACGGCTCGGTCTCGCCGCTGCTGGCGGAGAGCTGGACCGCTTCGCCTGATCTGAAGACCTATACATTCAAGCTGCGCAAGGGCGTCAAATTCCATAACGGCGAGGCGTTCGATTCTGCCGCGGTGAAGTTCTCATTCGAGCGCAACGCCGCGCCGAACAGCACCAACAAGGACAAGAGCCTTTACCAGGCCTTCGAGAAGGTCGAGGCGCCCGATGCCGACACGGTCGTGATCACCTTGAAATACGGCGAGCCGAACCTGCCGTTCCTGCTGGGGCAGGCGGGCGGCTCGATCGTCGAGCCGAAGAGCGCTGCCACCAACGTCACGCAGCCGGTCGGCACCGGGCCCTATCAGCTCGGTGCCTGGGCCAAGGGCTCCTCGATCACGCTGACCAAATGGGCGGACTACCGCAACGCCTCCGCGGTCAAGCTCTCCAAGGTGACGATCCGCTTCATCTCCGATCCGGCGGCGCAGGTGGCAGCGCTGCTGTCGGGCGACGTCGATGCATTTCCGCGCGTCGCTGCGGCGCGCGCCATGGGCCAGTTCAAGGCCGACCCGCGGTTCTCGGTGCTGGTCGGCGGCTCCAGGGCCAAGACCATCGTCGCGATCAACCACCGCAAGAAGCCGCTGGACGACGTCCGCGTCCGCCGCGCCATCCTCGCCGCGATCGACCGCAAGGCCATGATCGACGGCGCCGTCGACGGTTTCGGCACGCCGATCGGCAGCTTCTATGTGCCGGGGGCGCTCGGCTATGTCGACACCACCGGCATCAACCCCTACGACCCCGAGAAGGCCAAGAAGCTGCTCACTGAAGCCGGCGTCACCACGCCGCTCGAATTGTCGCTCAAGCTGCCGCCGCCGTCCTATGCGCGGCAGGGCGGCGAGATCGCCGCAGCCCAGCTCGCCAAGGTCGGCATCGTCGCCAAGATCGAGAACGTCGAATGGGCGCAATGGCTGTCGCAGGTGTTCGCCGGCAACGGTCCGCACAATTTCGATCTCACCATCATCAGCCATGTCGAGCCGTTCGATCTCGTCAAGATCACCGAGGCGGACTACTATCTCGGCTACAACAATGAGGCGTTCAACGCACTCTACAAGCAGATCGTGTCGACGCCGGACGATGCCGCGCGCGCAAAACTGCTCGGCGACGCCCAGCGCATGCTCGCGACCGACGCCGTCTCCGCCTACCTGTACCAACCGCAGCTCATCACCATCACCAACAAGAAGCTGAAGGGCGTCTGGAAGGACGTGCCGCAATACGAGAACGACTTCTCGACGTGGTCCTGGGAGTAGGGGCTGCATCGGCGCAGCATCCGTGTTGCTCTGCGCCCTCTCCCTTGTGGGAGAGGGCGCCTCCCGTTCAAAACAAAAACCTGAAAAACAACCCCATGCACAGTAGCCGGGCGTAGTCATTTCAATGGCTTGTGCGTTGCGAGGTTCAATGCCGGCGCGATGCGCTGGACATTGACCCGTCGGGCAAAACACTATCTCAACAACGCCCTGTCGACGACGAGCCCGACCGACCACAACGGGTATGACGAGCGCTCCGCCTTCCTGACCGAGGTCGACGGAGGCAAGTTCCGCCTGGTGCCGTAGCAAGCAGACACTCCGACGTTCGCCAGCACGCTTTTGCAGGCAGGTCATCAGGCCTTCACGGATGCGCAACCTGCGGCGAGGTTCCTCGCGATGTCAGCGCGGTTCCATGTGCGCAATCAAACTCTCTCCCGAACAAATCTCTGCCATCTACCAAAGGTAGATTCGCTCCCGGTGAAGCGTGGTCAACAACGCGTCTTGCAAAAAAAAGCACTCTGCAGGCGTCAGGCCCGCTTCCGACAATGAAATGGGAGTTACGCCATGCAGCATCTGCCGAACGACACCTACGACGTCACGCTTGACCAATTTGGCCAAATCGCGACCGTCTATGGAGACCCCGGCTTTCCAGTAGCCACCGACGTCGTGGGCGGCAATGACACCGTGACGGCCGCCGTAGCCGGGCTCAATGCCAAACTCACGATCTTCGGCGACGACCACGCGATGCTGCTTGGTCATTCCCAAGGCGGAAACGACACGCTGATCGCCGACATCGACGGCGGCTGGGACACCGCCATCGTGATCGGCGATACCCAGTCGATGATCGATGATTCCAAGGGCGGCAACGACACGATCGTCGCGGATGCTGGCCGCACCGTCTACACGACGATCTCTGCCTTCGGTGACGTCGCGGCCGACATGTCGGGCAATGCGCAGGGCGGCCATGACGACATAACCGGCTCAATCGCGTGGCGCGGCGGCGCCAATTTGTTCGCCGGCGATGCCGGCGGTTTCATGATGGACACCTCGCACGGCGGCAACGACACACTCGATGTCAGCGTGCTCACGACGGACGGCGCGGCGACTGTCAGCGGAGACGCCATCGGTTCCCTGAGGGGGCTCGCGCATGGCGGCAACGACAACCTGACCGTCACCTTGAACGGCGGCAGCGCCATCTCGAGCGGAGCCTTGTTCGGGGATTCGGCGGCATCCCTGATGGATTTCGCCCAGGGCGGCGACGATGTGCTCACCGTCAAGCTCGACGGCCAGTACGCGGAAGCCGGCGCGCAGATGTACGGCGATGCGCCGACCATGGTCGGCAATTCCCATGGCGGCAACGACGTCCTCAATGGCGGCGCGGGTCGCGACTTCATGTACGGCGATGCGCGAATCTACGAACCGGCCACACCGGGCTCGATAACCGGCGGCGTCGACACGCTGAACGGCGGAGCCGGCGACGACCGGATGTGGGGCGGGGGAAGCAGCGACTTCTTCGTGTTCAACACCGGCTCCGGCAACGATACGATCGTCGACTTCGATCAGGGCAACAAGGCCGTCGGCAGCACCGCGGTGGAACAGGATCTGATCGACGTGCAGGGCTACGGCTTCGCTGACTGGACGGCGCTGTCGAAGCTGATCAGCGACAACACCGCCGGCGATGCCGTGATTCATCTCTCCGCCAACGATTCGATCACGCTCGACGGGATTCACGCGACAAACCTGCATCCGACCGACTTCATCATCTGAAGGCGCAGAGCAAGAGCGGCGGTGTCGCCCCGCGACGCGCGGAGCGGCATCGCGATCGCGGCTGCGCAAATGACGAGTTTCGCCGCACGGCGCAGCGAAACCCGTCGCCATCAAACTCTGTCCCGAATTCCAGCAAACCTCCGCCATCGACCAGAACTAGATTCGTCTCCGTGAAGCGTGGTCACAGCACGTCGCGCAAGAATCTCGCCGCCGTCAGGCCCGCTTCCGACAATGAAATGGGAGTTACGCCATGCAGCATCTGCCGAACGACACCATCGACGTCCTGCTCGACCAGTTTGGTCAAATCGAAACCGTCTACGGAGATCCGAACTTTCCGACCACCGCGGACGCCTGGGGCGGCAACGACACCGTGACGGCGACCATCAGCCAGCCCGAAGCAGAGGTCACGATCTTCGGCGACGACAACACGACGTTGCACGGCCAGTCTCACGGCGGCAACGACACGCTCACGGTCAACTTCAACTATGGCTGGAACGAAGCCCTCGTGGTCGGCGATGCCCAGGCGATGACCGACGACGCCAGGGGCGGCAACGACACGATCAACGTCAAGGACGATTCGCTGTACACCAACGCTCATGCTTTCGGCGACGTCGCTGGCGACATGTCGGGCAATTCACACGGCGGCAGCGACGTCATCACCGGCGCGGTGGGCTGGCGGAGCTACGATAATGTGTACGCCGGAGATGCCGGCGGTTCCATGAGTGGCACGGCGCAGGGCGGCAACGACACGCTCGACATCACTGTGAACACCATGCAGGGCTTTGCGACAGCTAGCGGCGATTCCATCGGCTCCATCAGCGGCGATGCGCATGGCGGCAACGACAACATCACCTTCACCTTCGGCACCGACATCGTCTGGACCGCCGGATTTGGCTACGGAGATTCGGCGACCTCGCTGACCGACAATGCCCAGGGGGGCGACGACATTCTCACGCTCAAGACCGATAGCCCCGACACCCTCCATTTTACGAACCCGGAGCTCTTCGGCGATGCGCGGACCATGTCCGGCAATGCCCAAGGCGGTAACGATATTCTCACCGGCGGAGCAACCAACGATCACCTCTATGGTGATGCCGCGAACTATGCCCCCGCGACGCCGGGCTCGATCACCGGCGGCAGGGATATCCTCAACGGCGGCAATGGCGATGACCAGCTTTCGGGCGGGGGGAACAGCGACACCTTTGTCTTCAACGCCGGCTCCGGCAATGACCTGATCACCGACTTCGATCAGGGCAACAAAGCGGTCGGTAGCACGGTGACGGAGCACGACCTGATCAATGTGCACGATTACGGGTTTGCGGATTGGACGGCTCTGTCGAGCCTGATCAGCGACAATGCCGCCGGCGACGCCGTGATTCATCTGTCGGCGAGCGACAGCATCACGCTCGACGGCGTGCAAGCGGCGAGCCTGCACCAGACCGACTTCCTCATCTGAGCGAGCTGCGCTGGGAGCAACGATCTCGCCCCGCCCGCGGCGGGGCGAGACGCGGGTTGCACTCTTGGCCGCCCAGCAGCGCTACCACTTCAGCGCTTGGACGAGCGCTTCTGAGCCGAAGCGGGCCTTCTGTGCCAGGCCGAAGCTGATTATTCAGTCTTATCAGCTGAACCCTTGCGCAGCGCCTCTAAGGCCATACGGGCGTGGTGGGCTGCTTTTTGGTTGCCCACCGTTTCGATCTTTTCCAGTGCCCAGGTCAAATACTGCATAGCAGCCTGGACGTCAGCACCTTGGTCGGTCATATGACCGTTTCTATCGAATTATGATCGGTTCGTCCCGCACTTGCTGCGCATAAGCCAATTGCATTAGCGATGGCGGCTGTGGCCAAAAGTGAACAGTCTCGCGGTGACGGAAGGAGCATTATCGGCTGTTACTCCCCGAGTTCAGCGCACCATTGCGGTTCAGATCGGCGGAAGAGCTGATCAAGTTGGCGAACAGCGGAAGCGGCTGCTGCAAAAGCTGCAACTCAGGTCCCAGTCTCAGATTGTAGACGCCGCCACGCGGTGGGCATCTTGGCCATCTTACAAACTCACGATGGCCGCTGACGAAGCGGCGCTCTGGCCGAGGCATGAGTACGGCGGCTTCGAACCACCGTCCCAAACTTTGGCTGATCAATACCCGTAAGTATATTGCCCCGGACAAATATACTGTTCGTAGCTTGTCATAGTCGCAGCCGGAGTTGTAGTAGCCGTAAGCGCCGGCCAGGGTCTTGAGTGTCCATGAGCGTTTCCATTTTCATACTGTCGGCCTCAATTTGGCATGAGGCCGCACTGTCACCATGCTGCGCCCGGAAACCGTCTCAACCGGGGCTCCCGGCAAGGCCATTCAGCTCATCGATCGCATCATCCGGCAAATCGAGTTCGGCCGCGGCGAGATTCTCGCGCAAATGCGCGACGGACGAAGTGCCGGGGATAAGGAGGATGTTAGGTGAGCGACGAAGGAGCCAAACAAGCGCGACCTGCATGGGCGTTGCACCGAGGCGAGCAGCGACATCGGTCAGAGTGGACGATTGCAGGGGGGTGAACCCGCCGAGCGGGAAGAACGGCACGTAGGCAGTGTCGTCCCGAGCAAGGTCGTCGATCAAGGAGTCGTCAGACCTGTGGGCCAGATTGTATTGGTTCTGCACGCAGACGATCTTGCAAATCTTGCGTCCTTCCGCGACCTGCGTCGCGGTCACGTTGCTCAGCCCAATATGCCTTATCAGGCCCTGACGTTGGAGATCGGCCAAGACGTTCAGCGGCGCTTCGATCGAGCCTTCGGCGGGGCCATGCCGGTCGATCATGACGCGAAAGTTGACGACATCGAGTGCGTCGACCCCGAGATTTTTCAGATTGTCGTGGACCGCCTGGGTGAGCTCTTCGCGCGAGAAGGCCGGATTCCATGAGGCGTCCGCGCCACGCCGAGCCCCGATTTTGGTGTCGATGACGAGATCCCCGGGGTAGGGGTGCAGCGCCTCACGGATCAACTGGTTTGTGACATGCGGGCCGTAGAAGTCGGCTGTGTCGATATGGTTCACGCCGGACGCGATGGCCGCTCGCAGCACAGCCAACGCGGCGGCGCGATCCCTGGGCGGACCGAACACGTGCGGGCCAGCAAGCTGCATGGCACCGTAGCCAAGCCGCTTCACGCGGCGGTCTCCGAGCTCAAAGCTGGCAGTTAGGGCGGTGTTGGGCATAGGTCATCTCCATAAGAACCAATGGCCGGTAGGTAGACGTTGCCCGCGCGCTCGATAATCGGGTACAATCCGAACGGGTTGTTCGGAGAAGCGAACAGTGAAAGTCGATCTGGGTGAACTGAACGCTTTTGTGACCGTCGCGCGGGCCGGAGGCTTTCGGGACGGAGCTCGGTCGAGCGGGGCGAGTGCGTCAGGACTCAGCGAAGCAATAACCAGGCTGGAAGCGCAACTCGGCGTCAGATTGTTGAACCGGACGACGCGAACCGTGGTGCCCACTGAGGCAGGTCAGCGTCTCCTCGAGCGGCTCGGGCCAGCATTCGCCGAGGTGGAAGCTGCCGTCGATGTTGTCAACAGCTCCCGCAACAGGCCAGCAGGTACGCTGCGTCTCAACGTGCCTGTCAGCGCGGCGCGCCTCGTGCTGCCCACCATCGCGCCCCGCTTCCTCGCGGCTTATCCAGACATTCGGCTGGAGGTCATTGCGGAGAGTAATTTTATCGACGTTCTGGCCGCCGGTTGTGATGCCGGCATCCGATACGACGAGCGTCTGGAGCAGGATATGATCGCGATTCCAATCGGACCTCGCGTTCAGCGCTTTGCAACCGCTGCCTCTCCAAACTACCTGGATCGCTACGGCCGGCCCAATCATCCTCGCGACCTTGTCAACCACGCTTGTCTTGGCGGTCGTCTTTCGTCCGGTGCGATGGTGGCTCCGTGGGAGTTTGAACGGGATGGCGAAATCGTTCGCGTCGAACCCAAAGGACCGCTGCTGGTCAGCGTCGGGACAGCGACAGATCTCGCCGTTGCCGCCGCCATCGCCGGTACCGGCATTGTCTGCCTCTTCGAGGACTGGCTTCGTCCCCATCTCGCCAGTGGTCAGCTCGAGCCGGTCCTCGAACCCTGGTGGCAGAGCTTTTCGGGTCCCTTTCTCTACTATCCTGGCAGACGTCTCGTGCCGGCGCCGTTGCGCGCATTCATAGACTTCGTAAGGGGTGTACCATCGCACTCAGCGCTTGGCGCGACGCCCACCGCATAGGCAATGCGTTTGCCAGTAGCGAGACGCTCGCTTCTTGAGAGTTGAGAGGCGGCTCGATTCCACTCCAGACGCCATGTGGACGCGACGTGAGACAGTCGAGCATCCCTTCGGCGCGATCAAGGCCGTATGGGTGCGACCCACGACGCGCGGTTCGAGTGAAGGCGGCGGCGCACCGTTTGGAAACGATGCGCCGCCTGCCAGGTCATGCTGCCTTGGCGTCGACGTTGCCGATCCAGTCGCGGGCGAGCGTCAAATCGGCTTGCGACAATTGATGGCCCGCCGGCAGGACCCTGTGGGTCACGCTCGCGCCTGCTTGCGAGAGCAGAGCCGCAAGCTTGGCCGAATTGCTGGCCGGCACGATCGGGTCGCCTTGCCCGGACAATAGCAGGACCGGCTTGCCTGCAAGATCGGCTGTGGGCGGATCCGACAGCGGCACCATCGCGCGCAGCAGGATCGCGCCGGCCAGAACGTCCGGCTTCAGCAGCAACAGCGCGGCTGCGATGTTGGCGCCGTTGGAGAAGCCGACGGCGACCGGCGCGGCGATGCCGTAGCGCTGCCGCGCCGCGTTGACGAACTCGCCGAGCTCGTTCGCGCGGTGGCGGACGTCGTCCTCGTCGAACACACCTTCGGCGAGACGACGGAAGAAGCGCGGCATGCCGTGCTCGAGCACGCGGCCGCGCGGCGAGAGCAGGGCGGACCCCGGCGAGATCATCTTGCCCAGCCCGAGCAGGTCATTCTCGTCGCCGCCGGTGCCGTGCAGCAGCAACAGCGGAGGGGAGCCCGCGCTGGTCGCGGGCTCGAAACGATGGATGAATTCAGTCTCGGTCATGACACGCTCTCTTCCAGATTCGGCAGAACGCCCTCGATCTGCTTGCGCTGCGCTTCGAGGAAGGCAGGCAGCTTCAGGTCTTGTCCCAGCGTCGCGACAGGTTCGTCGACAGCGAAGCCGGGGATGTCGGTCGCGATCTCGAACAGCACGCCGCCGGGCTCGCGGAAGTAGATCGAGCGGAAGTAGTTGCGGTCCCTCTGCTCGGTCGGATGCAGGCCGTGATTGCTCACGAGCTTTTGCGCCATCTTGCCCTGCTCGGCATCATCAGCCGCGCGGAACGCGATGTGATGCACCGAGCCGCCGCCCTGATGGCCGCGCAAAAAGCCCTTGGCCTCGTAGATGTCGACGACGCTGCCCTCGACATCGCCGGGCGCCTTGAAGCGGATCACCGTGCCTTCACGGCCGGTCTCCTTGAAGCCGAACACGTCGGTGAGGACGGCGGCCGTCTTCGCTGCGCTGTCGAGCAGCAAGGTCACGCCATGGAAACCGCGGATCGCGTGCTCGGCCGGCACGTCGCCATTGCTCCAGCCGGGCTCGCTCTCGGCGCCGGGAATGCCGACCAGCGCCAGCGCCATGCCATCGGGATCGGTGAACGGCAGCACGGACTCGCCAAAGCGCTTTTCCAGCGCCTCGTAGGCAATGCCCTTCTCGGTGAAACGCTGGGTCCAGTAGCCGAGCGAGCGCTGCGGCACGCGGAAGGCGGTCTGATGGGTCTCGCCGACGCCGCGGCGCCCGGCCGGAACGCCCGCCCACGGAAAGAAGGTCAGGATGGTGCCGGGGCGGCCGGTCTCGTCGCCATAATAGAAGTGATAGGTGCCGGGATCATCGAAATTGACCGTCTTCTTGACGAAGCGCAGGCCGAGATCCCGCGTGTAGAAGCCGAAATTCCTGATGGGGTCGCCGGCGATTGCGGTGACATGGTGCAGTCCAGACATTGTCGTTCCTCCAGAGTTCGGGGAGCGTCTTGCTCTGGCCGGAAATATCGTTCCGCTTTGGATTGGAGACAATCCATGCAAATATGACGGCTATGTCTACGATTTGGAAACAATCGGCTGAAGCAGCCCTTGGATAAGCTTGGTAGCCTCCGCGCGTTCGTGAAAGTGGTCGAAAGCGGCAGTTTTGCCGAAGCGGGCCGGCAGTTGCGGCTGTCGCGCTCGGCGATCAGCAAATACGTCGCCGACCTCGAGGAGAGCCTCGGCGTGCAGCTCCTGAACCGGACCACGCGGCATGCCAGCCCGACCGAGAACGGCCAGCGCTACTTCGAGCGCGCGCTCGTCATCCTCTCGGAGATCGAGGCCGCCGACCAGGCGGTGACGCAGGCCCAGTCGGCGCCGCGCGGATTGTTGCGCGTCAACGCGCCGATGTCGTTCGGCACGATGCGGCTCGGTCCCGTGCTCGCCGATTTCATGGCGCGCTATGGCGAGCTCCAGCTCCAGATCGTGCTCAGCGACGACCTGCTCGATCCCGTCCAGGACGGTTTTGACGTGACCTTGCGGATCGCGGAACTGGAATCGTCGAGCTTGATCGCGCGAAAAATCATGCCGGTGGCGCGCATGATCTGCGCTTCGCCGGATTATCTCGCACGTCACGGCACGCCAAAGCACCCGCAGGATCTGCGCGAGCACGCCTCGCTGACCTACGGCTTCCTGCTCACCGGCAATCAGTGGAAGCTTACCGGCGCGGATGGCGATCACTGGATCCAGCCGGCCTGGTCGCTCTGCGTCAACAATGCCGAGGTGCTGCGCGACGTCGCGATCAAGGGCAGGGGGCTGGCGCTGCTGCCGGAGTTCATCGCTGCCGACGCGTTGAAGAAGGGCGAGCTGCGGGCGGTACTGCAAGACTATTCCGCGCCGCCGCTGGCGCTCTATGCGGTCTATCCGCCGACGCGGCATTTGTCGGTGAAGGTGCGGCTGTTCATCGACTTTCTCGTGGAGCGGTTTGGGCGGGAAGATGAGCGCGTGCGCACGCGCTGAGGCTGGGTCGGAAAGCCATGACTCTGCCCGGGCAACGGCTCGCAGCGATCTATCGCGATGAGTCAAGAAGCGAGTTACACGGCGGACACTCAGGGGATTTGCCTTTGAGGGGTGAGCGGCAAGGGTTCTCCTATTGTCAACGTTGCTGACAGTGATTCCCGGAATTGCTCTCCCGCGAACGATTGGATGAAGTCCGGCGACCAGAAAAGGCCATGATGATTGTGCCTTTGCTGAGAGTCCGCGCAGTGGCTGGATACGATTATACCGCACCGGAAAGTTGAACTTTCTTCCCGTGCCTTGGGACTCATATTAGCGTCCCGACTTCGCGCCTCAGGACAGAGAGAGTTCAGCCGCTGTCGGGGCGTTCCGAGGGCTCTCTTCGGTGCCACCGCGAAGAGCCGGGCACGATGAGTAGCTCACACTTCTCGACTGATTTCAACAAGCGCAGGAGGAAGCTATGCGGAAGTCTCTCACCTTTTTCCTTTCTGGCGTGGCATTGGCCGTCGCGGCATCGACTGCTGTAGCCGGTGAGCGGGTGCTTGAGTTCAAGCTGGTTACGAAGCCAATCGACCTCAAGGTAATAGAGGCCGCAAACGTCGAGGGACAGACGGTTGTCTCTGGCAAATTCTTTGGGGTCGCCGTCTTCAACGATGGCCGTATCGGAGTGAAAGAGTTCGTCAATACTTCGGACTTGCTCAAAGGGTCGGGCCCCTTCTTCGGCTACAGCACGTACACGTTCGAGGAAGGCTCGATTACGGCGCGCTACACCGGTTCGGCCAAAGACGGCAAATCAACGGGCGAATACACCATCCTGTCGGGCACAGGTGCCTACGCGAACGCCACGGGTACGGGAACAATCGAAAGCGCGCCGAACCCATTCAAGGGCGTCAACCTGCTGAACATAAAGCTCGTCGTTAAAGCGTCCGGTTCGTGACAGCGCAATGGTCACAGATCCCACACGAAGGAAGCTAATTCCTTGGGTGGCGTGTTGGCCCGGCCGGCGGCACATTTGGCGGCCGGGCGACCTGCTGAAGAACCGACGCGCCGGCTGGGCCACTCTGCACAGCCCCGAAGAATGTTAGGGCTTGAGCGACGCTGAAAAGGCAACCAGCGCGATCATGTCGTCGACGCTGAGATTCTCGACAACCGGTTTCATGAGTTCGCTGTTGGCGCCCTTCCGCGCACCCGATTTGAAGTCATAGAGTTGCCGGAACATGTAGGTGGGCGAACGGGACGCAAGCCCCGGCGCGATGGCAGTCCCGTTGAGGTCAGCACCGTGACAGGCCCCGCACTGGACGCGCGGATCGCTGTTCGTTGCCAGCGTCTGTCCTTTTTGAACGCTGCCTACCGGGACGTAGGCGATGAAACGAGCGCGCGAGTCCCGGCTGACAAAGTGTTCAACGTTTTCCGGTATCTCGATGATGCGCTGACCGATGGGCTCTTTCTCGGCGCCGTCCAGCGGAGCCAGGAACAGGTCTCTCACCTGTGTTTTTGGCACCGCCTCGGCCTCAACGACGACAATATTCGATCTCGGCTTGATGGAGGCGAAGTAGGCTGCCGCCTCTGCGAGTTCTTGATCTGTCACCGCTTTGGACAACTTGATCATCAGGTCGGTGGCCACGCGAGACGCAGAGTTCGTGCGCAGACCCGTCTTGAACTCCGCCGTTTGCTGAATGATGTATTCCGCGGAGAGGCCAAATAGGCTGGCATTCTCAGGGCCGCCCGGTCCGTCTGCCCGATGGCAGACGCCGCACGCGAACACCTCTGGCTTTCTCCCCCTCGCCACGATCTCTGGCATTGGTAGATGATCGTCCGGATGCCAGTCGGGCGCGGCGAACAGATCGCGCAACTGCGTGAGCGTAAAACCGGCTGCGCTATCAGGAACGCGCCTGATCGTGCCATCGTCTGGCGTGCGTTGAAAATTGGGCGGGTTGACCGGGTAGGCCCATGCTGGCGGGCCCTCCTGGATTTGCGCACGCGCCCCCGCCGCGGTGAGCAATGCCAACGAGAACACCCATAGAGCGGTCGGAAATCTCATGGCCCTCGACCTCCCAGCGCGTCGGTGAAGCCAAACTGTACTTCCCGAAGGCGAAGATCAGGAGCGGCTAACCGACCGCTTGTCGGGCGACGGGACGCCGCAGCTCCTCCGCCATATCGAAAACACCATTCAACGCCGGGGACTCGGAGACGTCAATGTGCGATTTCAGCCGTCTTGGCCTGCTCGGGGTCAAAACGCTAAGAGCACGATCTGAGAAAATCTAGCTGACCGACCGCTGCTCGGCGGGCCGGAGCAGATCGTCGAGCGCGCTCATCGAGGCTGCTCGCAGCGCAGCGAGCTCACGCGCGGCACTCTGGCACTCGAGTGGAGACATCGTGGCCGCCGCCAGCTCGATCTCGCGGCAGCGCTCGAACATGCTGACGAGGCCGAGCGCGCCAGCGGCGCTGCCGAGTTGATGTGCGTGTCGGGCGAGCTGTTTGTGGTCGCCGGTCGCGGCAGCCTTGGTGATGTCGTCGATCAGCTTTTCGCTGGTCTCCTCCAGCAAGTGGTGGAGCTTTGTGATTTGCGCGGCGCCGAGCAGCTCTTTCTGGTCGTCGAGATAGTACCGGTCGATCAAGGCGCCGGCTGCGAGTTGCACGCCTGCCGGCTCGACCTCCGGATCGTCCTCGATCGCCTCGCGCAACGCGTTGATCAGGATCGGCTTGCTGACGATCTGGACAATGCCTGCGTCGGCGAGCCGCTCGCGTGCGCTGGAGGACACGTCCGCGGTGACGGCGATGATGCGCGGCATCTTCGGCAGACCGAGCTTGCCGATCCGCGACGCCGCCTCGACGCCGTCCATGTCGGGCATGTGCAGATCCATCAGGATGATGTCGAACGTCTGACCGCTGGCGAACTCAATGGCCGACGCACCGTTTCTGGCAATGATCGCGCGGTGGCCGAGCCGCTTCAGGATCGCTTCGCCGACCTCGCAATTGACGGGATCGTCGTCGACCAGCAGCACGCGAAGCTGCCGCGACGGCGGCGGAAGCGCGCCTTGTGCGATACCGCTCGCGGCGAGGCCGAGCGGCACTTCAAGCATGAACGAGCTGCCCGCGCCCGGCGTGCTCTCCACCGTCAGCTCGCCGCGCATCAAACGGCTGAGACGCCGCGCGATCGCGAGGCCCAGGCCGGTGCCGCCGAACCGCCGCGCGATGCTGTCGTCCGCCTGAACGAAATCCTCAAAAATCCGCTCATGCATGTCGGGGGCGATGCCGATGCCGGTGTCGCGAACGCTAACGCGCAGCAGGATATGACCGTCATAGCGCTCGGCGGCTGCGTT
The DNA here is from genome assembly GCF_002936975.1 of Bradyrhizobium sp. AC87j1. NCBI lineage: Bacteria > Pseudomonadati > Pseudomonadota > Alphaproteobacteria > Hyphomicrobiales > Nitrobacteraceae > Bradyrhizobium > Bradyrhizobium sp. AC87j1. The sequence continues at coordinate 36,787 of NZ_PTFE01000027.1, read as the reverse complement.
GACGGCGATCCCGCCTGATGGTGTGAACTTGATCGCGTTGCCGATCAAATTGAGCAGGATGCGATTGAGCCGCACGGGATCGCCGTGCACGGAGGTATTGACCGTGGCATCGCAGGCGAGGTCAAAAGTCAGTCCCTTGCCGAAGGCCTGGGGCCGCATCAGGTCGGCGGCCGTCTCGATCAGCTGGTCGAGGCGGAAATTACGCGGCTCCAGGGTTTCGGCGCTGGCCTCCAGGCGCGCATATTCCAGGATGGCATCGACCAGCGCGATCAGCGTCTCACCCGATGTGGCCGCGGTCGTGAGGTGGCGCCGCTGCGCTTCGCCGAGCTTGCCGTCGTCGAGCAGCTGAAGCACCCCCATGACGCCGTTCAGCGGCGTACGCAGTTCGTGGCTGACGACGGCGAGGAAGCGCGATTTGGTCTCATTGGCCGCCACCGCCGCGCTGCGCGCGCGCTCGGCGGCATCGTGCTCGGCGAGGGCCTGATCGCGCGCTTTCTCCAGCTCGGAGGTGCGCTCGATCACCTTGCGCTCCAGCGTCGCGTAGGAATAGCGCAGCTGCGCGGCCATCCGGTTGAACTGGTCGCCGAGCGCTTCCAGCTCGTCGCCGGTCTTGATCGCGAGCCGCAGGCCGAGATCGCCGCTCCCGATCCGCCGTGCGCCTTGCGTCAGGAGCTGGATCGGCCCCGTCATGCGCCGGCTGAGAAAGAGAGAGACCAGCACCGCTCCGGCCAGCAGGACGACGAGGAGAAAGGTCGAACGGCCAATCGACGCATAGATCGGCGCATAGGCTTCGCTGAGCGGCAGCTCGACGAACACCAGCAAGCCTAGCGAGGGGACCGTCGCATAGGTCGACAGCACGCGCTGACCGGACAGGTCCTCCTTGACCAGGCCGCCGGAGGGCGGCCCCACGCCGTCAAGCGCGGCGCGGACGTCGGCATGGCCGGAGAGATCGCTGCGTTGCAGGGCCCGCCACAAATCGGGATGCGCGATCAAGACCCCCGTGCGGTCCACCACGTAGGCCTTGCCCGTGTTGCCGACCCTGATCCCGGCGACGAGGTCCCAGATGAAACGCAGATTGACCTCGGCGACGATCACATTGGGATTGCGGCCAATTCCGCGCGTGGCGAGCGTCATGAAGGGTTCGGTGTCGCCGAAGAAGTAGACCGGCCCGTAATAGGCCCGGCTTTCGTTGGCTCCGCGAAAGGCGGGCGAGGCGGAGAGGTCGGCTTTACTGCCGATTCGGTCTGCCACACGGCGGGACACACGCATCTGTTCAAGCCCGTGCGAGTCGAGCTCGGCGATCTCCGCGATCGCCGGGGAGAGGCGCAGGAGACGGATGGCGTTCAGGCGCTCGTCTTCGTTGGTCGACAGCTCCGGCGGCAGGCGCGAGAGCCATCGGATCTGGTTTTCGATCTGGCCGATGAATTGGCCGATCTGAATCGCCGCGGACGCTGCCTGCTCGCGCTGGGTCGCCGCCAGAAGCTGCTTCTGCTCGCGATAGGAGAACCAGACGTCGAAGCCGGTGTTGATGGCGAGCGCGGCAAAGGCGAGGGCGACGATCGAGTAGAGATATTTGCGGAACAGCCGGCCGGGAGGCGTTCGCAAATGTCCCTCGTCGACCGTTTCGTTCACTCGCGGATCTCGTCGGCGCGCGCGAGCAGCGTGAATGGTATGGTCAATCCCAGCGTGCGGGCGACCGTGCGGTTGATCAGCAGCTCGTATTTCCGCGGCGATTGCACTGGCAGGTCGCCGGCCTTGGTGCCGCGCAGGATGAGATCGACATAGTCGGCCGAGCGCACTTCGAGCGTCGGCCCGTAGCTCATCAATCCGCCGGCCTCCATGAAGTAGTGGAACGGATAGATCGTGGGCACGCGATACTTGGCCGCCGCCGCAACGACCGCCTTCCGGTTGACGACCAGGAAGCTGTCGACCAGCGCAATCATTGCCGCCTTGGGCGGCTCGGAGAAGCGCCTGACGGCTTCGTCGATGTCCGTCGGCGCGTTGAGGGGGGCGGGGATTGCGGACACTCCGGACTCGGCGGCCTCTTGCTCGATCGAGTCGAGGAAGAAACGCCCGCCGCGAGGGGTGGTCGCCGGGTTAAACAGGATACCGACGCGCGCAAGATCAGGCACGGCCTCGCGGATCAGCTGCAGCCATTTACCGCCCATCTCGGCGGTGCTGTTGGTGAAGCCGGTGACGTTGCCGCCGGGATGCGCAAGGCTTTCGACGAAGCCATTGCCGACGGGATCGTTGGCGGTCGCGAAGACGATCGGGATGGTCCTGGTGGCGGCAAGGACCGCCGCGGTTTCGACCGTCGACCCCGTCAGGATCACGTCCGGCTTCAGCTCCAGCAATTCCTGAATTGCGGCCTTGAGCCTGTCCGGTCCGCCGAAGGTCGAACGGAGCTCGAGGCGGAAGTTGGCGCCTTCGACCCAGCCGCGCTGCCTCAAGCCGGCGACGAGGCCACCGAGGCGGGAGGTCGTGCTGTCGATCAGGCTCCGCCGGGTCAGCTCGTCGTCGAGCGGCAATGCGGTCAACGATGCGACGATCCGCATGCGATCCGATGTTGCGCCGAGCGCGACCCATCCTGCGGCAGTTGCGCCCGCAAGGCGAATGAACCCGCGGCGATCGACCGCGAGAGCGGAAGGCCGTTCGGTCATGAAACTCTTCGCATGATGGCTTGCCCCGGAGCGGATGCTTAGCGCGAACGGCCGGCGTCCACAATTGATGAAAAAATGCGCTTATGAATGCTCATTCGCAGCGTTTGGCAGCCCGATACCGTATTCCTACGCTGCCAAAGAGTCGCTGTTTCGAGCGTTGTCTCCTTCGTGACGCCTTGTAACGCCTTGTCGCGTTGCAACATTTTCCGTCTCGGTTGCGACGACGGTTCGCGGAAGGTGATTTCGCAGCTGCCGATTTTGAAGCGTTGTTTCAAGTTTTTTCGAAGGTTTTCGATGCGCAAAATCTATCTCATTCCGGCCGTCGTCGGCCTGCTCACCTCCATTGCAGCCGGACCGCTCGCGGCCCAGGGCGCTGTACCGAAGCAGAAGGCTGCGCCGGCACCCAGAGCCGCTGCGGCCGGCGCTCCCGCTGCAGCCGGCACACCCGTCGCCGCCGGGGCAAATTCGGCCGAGACACCGGCCGCGGACGACAAGATCAAGGCGATCGACGGTTTCCGCTCCGCCAAGTTCGGCATGAACGAGGCCGATGTGCGTGCGGCGATGACGAAGGATTTCAACGCCAAGCCTGACGCCGTCAAGTCACAGGACAACGCGTCCGAGCTGACGCACAGCATTCTGCTGTCCGTTCCGGAGTTGCTGCCGAACGGCGGCACCGCCGAGCTCTCCTACGTGTTCGGCTACAAGTCGAAGTCGCTGATCCAGGTAGGCGCGGTCTGGTCGAAGGGGACTGACGCAGCGATCACGCCGGAGAAGCTGTTCTCCAACGCCAACATCCTGCGCGCCCATTTCATGGGCGAAGGCTTCAAGCCCGACTCCATCGCCGTCAACATGCCCGTCGCCGGCGGCATCGTGATGTTCCGCGGCAGCGACGCCAAAGATCGCTCGGTGATCCTGCTGCTCCAGGGCACGTTCGAGAACAAGGAGAACAACCAGCGTGTGCTGACGCCGACCAGCCTGCTGCTGTTCTACGTCGCCGACGCCAAGAGCCCCGACATCTTCAAGCTGCCGCCCGGCCAGTTCTGATGTCCGGATCGCACGACATTCTCCCACCCGGTTGTGGATCGGCGCCCATGCCGATGACGAGGATCTGACATGCGCGGACCATCTGCGGCGCGAAACGATGACGAGCGGACGACGCTGCGCCGGCTGGCGCGGTTCCGTTCGATGTCGCTGCTCTGCGCGATGCAGATGGTCTTCCTGCCGGTGTTCAGCGTCCGCCTTCAGGCGCAGACGGCGAACGTCATCGTTCCCGATGGACGGACCGGGACCAGCCTTCAGACCTCCGGCAGCGTCACCAACGTCACGACGTCGACGGTCTCGGGCAACAATGCGTTCAACTCGTTCTCGCAGTTCAGCGTCGGGCAGGGCAACACCGTCAACCTGCAACTGCCGACCGGGACGCGAAACCTCGTCAACATCGTTCGCGACGCGCCGGTCTACGTCAACGGCACGCTGAACTCCTACATGAACGGCTCAATCGGCGGTAACGTCTATTTCGCCGATCCCAAGGGCTTCGTGGTCGGCCGCAGCGGCGTGGTCAATGTCGGCAGCCTCAACGTCTCGACCCCGACGCGCGAGTTCACCGACAGCCTGATCGGTCCCGGAGGCGCGATCAACGGCACGGCGGTCGGCAATCTCATGGCGGGCTCGTTCCCGGTCTCGCCCGACGGCAACATCCGCATCTACGGCCGCGTCAATGCCCAGGACGGCGTGCGCCTGACCGGGCAGAACGTCTTCGTCGGCGGCGCGACCCAGCGCGACATCGCCAATCTCGACCACGCCGCAAAGTTCGCGGCCTCGGTCAATTCCAAGGGCCTGCGCAGCGCCAGCTCGATCACCGTCAGCAACGGTTCGATCCATATCGGCGCCGTCAACAACGCTCGCGTCAACGGCCGCCTGACCGCGCACAGCAAGACCTCGACGCCGAGCAACATCACGGTTCAAGCGGGCAACAACATCGATATCGGCAAGAACGCCAGGCTGAACATTGCCAGCAAGACCGGCGATGCCGGCGAGATCCGCCTGAAGGCGGCCCAGAACCTGACTGTGGCGGGCGGGGCCAGGTTCAACGCCAGCGCCAAGGCCGGCAACGCCGGTCTCGTCGATTTCAGCGCGAACGGGATCATCGATATCGGCCAGGGCATCAAGGTCAACCTCAGCGCGGACGGCGGCAAGGCCGGCACGCTGCTGATCGACCCGACCGACCTGGTCGTCGGTGATGCCGCCCAAGGCGACACCGGCGTGACGCTTTCGAACAGCTCTGTCGCGGCTGCGCTCGCCGGGCTCAGCGCCGGCGCGGACTACCTCATTCAGGCGGATCATTCCATCACGCTCGCCGCGCATGCGATGATCGATGCCCGCCGTCTCGATGGCTCCGGCCATTCGACCGGCAACGCGAACAACGTCATCATCGACGCGCCGAACATCGAGATCATGAATGGCGCGCAGATCCTGGCGCAGTCGGTCAATTTCGGTGGGACCAGCTACACCGACGGCAACGTCACGCTGACGGCAACGGCGAGCGACATCAAGCTGTCCGGCCAGGCCACCGCCGCGACGTCGATCACGGTCGACGGCAAGATCACCGGCGGCATCGTTTCGATCACCGCAACCTCGACGGCCGTGTCGAGTTTCCTCGACGGTTCGCCAGCCGGTGCTTTCGCGCTCGTCGGCTCGACGCTCGCCGCCTCGCTGCTCGGGCTCAATGGCGGCTATGTCGCGGCCAGTGCCACGGCGACCATCAACATCAACAGCCATGCCGACATCAACGGTCGCGGCGATGTCAGTATTTCCGCGCATGCATCGGAGACCGCCTCGGATCCGGCCGTCGCGTCCACCTTGCTCGGCAGCCTCACGCCGGTCGCGGCCGGCGTCGTCGTCGGCAAGATCGACGGCACTGCCACCACCAACGTGGCCTCGGGCGCGACGATCAATGCCGGCGGCAACCTCGAAATCAAGGCGCTCAATGATGCGACCATCGCCGTCTCTGCCCTCGCGGCATCGACGAGCGCGCAGATCGTCCCGACGGTGGCCTATTCCAAGGGCTCAGTGACCACGACCGCCAACGTCGAGACCGGCGCGCATCTTGCGGCGGGTCTGGTGAATACGAGCGGCAGCACCCTGAAAGTGCGTGCGATCAACAACAACTCGTTCTCGACCAGCGCAACGTCGGTCGCGGCACCCGGGACGGGTGCGAGCGGCGCCGTCGGGGGAGCGTTGGCCATCAGCGACATCACGACGTCCGTGACCGCAACGCTCGGCGCATCGCTCGGAACCAGTGCTGCCAACCGGATGAACGGCTCCGTTCTGGTCGAGGCGACGTCCGACACCACGAGCAATTCCACGATGGCTTCGTCCATCGCCGGTTTGCCGGCGCTGATCGCAGCGATCGAACGAGGACTGCGCGCCGTCACCTCGCCGACGTCGATCATCAGGGATCACATGGGATCGCTGGTGCCGCTGAATTTCGATTTCAAGGTTGCGGGCGCACTGTCGCTGGCCAACAGCACCCAGAGCGCGACCGCTGCGATCGCGCAGAATCCGAGCGGCGGCGCGCCGAGCATCTATGCGAGCGGCAACGTCGCGGTTGCCAGCAACGTCATCGATCGCGGCGTTCGCAGCAATGCGACCTCCAGCGCGATCACGAAGGACCCGGTGTCGGGCGAGAGCACGGCGATCAGCGCCGCCGTTGCATGGGGCAATTTCACCCACAATTCGAACGCCTATGTCGGCGGGGGGGCCCGAATCAACGCGGCGAACATCGCCGTCGATGCCACCACCGAATTGCCGATCACCAACTCCTGGCTGAAGTGGGATGGGTTGGGTGCGGTGCTGAGCCACCTCAACGGCAATCTCGGCGTCGGCGGCAACATCCTGACCAGCTACGCCAATGCCACGGCGGACGCCGGCGACACGATCGGCATCGCCGGTTCGCTGAACCATTTCGTCGTCAACAACAACACGACGGCCTGGGTTGCCGGCGATGCGAACCTGACCACGACCTGCACCAGCGCGGCCTGCGGCAGCAGCTGGTCGGTCGGGATGGACAATGGCGACGTCCATACCTACAATACCACCCTCCAGGTCGCGGCGACGACGACGACCGCGTCGATCGACGCTGCCGGCAATGTCGGCACGCTCGGCTTCCTGACAGGCAACACCTCGGGCGGCTCTTCGGTCGGCGGCGCGCTCAATCTCGTCCAGTTCAACACCAACACCATCGCCGGCATTTCGGACGGTGCGACAGTGCGCGCGGCGGACGACATCGCCGTCAACGCGATCACCTCGGATCAGTTCATCGCGGTCGCGCCGACCAGCGGCAAGGCCGCCGGCACGCTGGCGCTGAACGGCATTACTTCGCTCGGGTTCCTGAACAACACGACCCACGCGTCGATCTCGAGCCAGGCCACCGTCTATGCGCCGACAGTCGGCATCCTGGCGCAGCAGGATCTGTCGGTCGTGACGCTGGCCGGCGCGATGAGCCGAAATACCAGCGGCGGTTCGGCGGTCGGGTTGGCCGTTGCCTATCTCGGCGCAAATGCCGATACCTCCGCCTATATCGGTGACAACCATTCCGACATTCGGCCCGGCGTGTTCAGCTCGAACGATCCGTTCGCCGGCAATGGCGGCGGCAGCGGCGCGGTCAATGTCGACAATCTCACGATCAGCGCGACCACCTCCGGACGCATCACGGCGGCCGCCGTCGCGGCATCGATTTCCGAGCCGCAGGCGTCCAGTTTCTCCGACAAGGCGGGCGCCGCCGGCGCCGGTGCGACCGGAGGGACCGCCGGTGTTGCGACGGCCGCGAGCAAGATCAGTTCGAGCTCGGGATCGAGCACCGACGGTTTCAGCATCGATCTCGCCGGTAGTTCGTCGGTAAGCGACGTCTCGCTCGGCACCAGCGCCTATATCAGGAACACGACGGTCAACAAGTACACCACGACCGGCACCGTACTGACCAATACGATCGTTCAGGCGCTCAACGACACCATGCTCAACAATGGTTCCGGGTCCGCGGCGCTCAATCTGGCCGGGGCGTCCGCTCAGGGCGCGGCAATCGGCGGCGCCATCGCGGCGGCGATGTCCGACAACGCGACACTTGCCTATATCTACGGCACCACCATGAACAACCAGAGTTCGGTGACGGTGCAGGCGCTCAATGGCGGCTCGGAGACGGTCGTCGCCATCGGCGTTGCGGGATCGAAATCCAATGCGGCGTCGCTGTCGGCCTCCGTCGGCATCATCACGGACAGCGCCAACGCCTATATCGAGAGCTCGACGATCACGGGCCAGTCCGCTGGCGTCAATCGCGCGCTCGAAGTCGATGCCTACCAGACCACGAACATCGCGATCGGCGGCGGCTCGCTCTATATCTCGGGTGGCCAGGCCGGCGTCGGCATCGGGCTGACCTATGCGTCGATCGCCGATCCCACCGGCGGGAACGCGACCGACGCGCATATCCGTAGCACCTCGATCTCGAATTACGACACCCTGCTGGTGCTGGCCGACAGCGCCAGCGTGATTGCGGCCGGTGCGGCCTCGGGCGGGGCGGGGTCCAACGGACTGGCCGGCGCGATCGTCGTCAGCGAGATCTCGCCCACCACGACGGCCTACATCAACAGCGGCTCGACGGTGAGCATCAACGTCGGGCGCGTGACGGTGCTCGCGGACAGCGGCGCGGTGTCGGCGCTGGATACGGCGCTCGGAAACCTCGTCAGGACGTCGAACAACAATCATCTCGCCACAGACACCTGCACGGTTGCCGGCGGCACAGGCGGGCAGAACTGCATCGACTTCAGCGCGGCGGCGCTTAACGACGGCACGGGGAATGGTCCGGGCGCCAGCATCGTCTCCGTTGCGGGGCTCATCCAGGCCGGCAAGAACAATGTCGGCGCCTCGATCATCTATGACACCATCGCAACCACGCATTCGGCTTATATCGCCAATGTTCTGATGTCGGCGGTCAGCAATGTCAGCGTGAGCGCGGTCGATTCATCGAAGATCCAGTCGGTCACGATCGGCCTCGGTCTGGCGACCGGACAGTTTGCAGGCGTCGGCGGCACGACGATCAGCTCGATCGCCAATACCGTCTCGGCGGCCATCGGCAACAATCTGTCCAGCACGACGCAATCGTCCGTCACGGCCCGCAACATCTCCGTCAGTGCGACCGACAATTCCAGTATCACCGGGACCGCCGCGATCGCGAGCGCCTCGTCGCAAGGCAGCGCCGCAGGTCTGGCGCTGGTCTACAGCAGCATCGCCAACAATGTCAGCGCCGGCGTCACCGGCTCCAGGCTGACGGCCTCGGGCAGCGTTGCCGTCGGTGCGAACTCGAATGCCAGCATTTCGACGGTCGCCGTCGGTGTCGCGATGTCCTCGCAGGTCGGGCTGGCCGGCTCGGTCGCCACCAATCTGATGGGGACCAACGTCACGGCCAGCATCACCGCTGCCGGTATCAACGGCATCAACGGTGCCGACGTCACCGCCGCCAACAATGTCGGCGTGATCGCCGGCAACAACGACAAGGCGGCCGTGTTCGCCGGCGCCTTGTCGATCAGCAAGGGCGCGGCCGGCGGCGCAGGTTCGCTGGTGACCAACCAGATCACGGGAACCACCGCAGCCTATATCACCGGGGCGAACACCAAGGTCGATGCGCTCGGAACCAGTTCGTCCGATACGCTGTCGGTCAACAACGGCACGCTCGTCCACGCGTTCGATCTCGGCGCCGCCCATGCGCCGACCGACACTACGCCCGACCTCTCCGAGAACCAGGACACCGTGCGCGGCCTTGCCGTGGTGGCGAGCTCGCACCAGGCCGTGGTGACCAACGTCGCCTCGCTTGCTGCGAGTTCCAGCATCGCCATCATGATCAACCCCATCACCAATGTGATGAGCGGGTCGACCAGGGCCTATATCGACAGCGCGAGCATCGACACGCGCCTGAGCTCGTCGACGCTGGCGCCGCAGATCGAGGTCGCCGCGTCGAGCTTCTCCTATTCCGGCGCGTTCGGCGCCGGCATCGCCTACGGCAGCAGCGGCGGCGGTGGCGCCACGATCATCTCGACCACGATGTCGCGCGAGACCTTGGCCTACATCACCAATGCCACGGTTGGCGGCGTGCAGTCGTCGAGCGCAACGGTCGGCGCCGTCACCGTCAAGGCCAATGCCGAGCAGGATGCCTCGTCGATCGCCGTCGGCTTCAACACCGGCTCGGTCGGTCTGAACGTCTTCCAGGCGACCACGGAAGCCTATGTCGACGGCGGCGCGCTGACGGCCGCGTCACTGACGGTGAATGCCACCAATAACACCGGCATCTTCTCTGCAAACGGCTCCGGCGCCTATGGCAGCCAGGCCGCGATCGGCGCGGCGTTCCTGGTGCAGGTCTCCTCGAACCGGACCGAGGCTTATGTCGGCGACGAATTCCACTATCAGGGCAATGGCGCGGCACACACCACCGCGCTCAACCTGAGCGGCGCGCTCGACGTCGAGGCCAAGACCAAGAACCGCTTCGAGGCCTATGCGATCGGCGGCGCGCTCTCGACCGGCACGGCTGCGATCGCGGGCATGGCGAACATCGAGATCGCCAACAACACCACGATCGCCGGCGTCTACGACACCACGCTGCAATCGGCGACGGGTGGTGCGGCGGGCGCGGTCACCATCAACGCCAACGAGGACGTGGCGATCAAGGAGATCGCGGGTGCGCTCGCGGTCGGCGCCAGCGGGGGAGGCGTCGGCGTCGGCGCCGCAGCCAACGTCATCGTGTTCAAGAGTCGGACCGTTGCCGAAAGCTGGAACAGCAATCTGAACTCGTCAGGCGCGATCAACGTCAATGCGCTCAGCACCAAGGAGGTGCTGTCCTACGCGGTCACCGCCGGCATCGGCGGCAGCGTCGGCATCGGCGCGACCGTCGGCGTCATCATCATCGGCACCAACACTGCGGACGCCGACACCCAGGGCCAGCAGACCGGCCAGCTCAACCAGAACGGCAACGGCACCATCGCGTCCGTGAACAATCGCACCAGCAACGCGCAGGGCAGCAACGCCGTCGCCAGCGGCACCGCCGGCAATCCGAACAGCGCCAATGTCAGCTCGACCTACGACGTCAGCAATGTGCTGAGCGGCGGCAACGACGTCGTCGTCGCGCAGATCGCGGGCGGCAACGTCACGGGCACACAGGTCAATGTCGCCGCGACCAGCGCCAACGCGGCCAAGATGTATCTGCTCGGCGCGGGCTTTGCGAAGAACGTCGGCATCGGGGCCGGCATTGGCTGCACCAGCGTCAACAGCACCGTGCTCGCCAATCTGAGTGACTACGGACGCAACGGCTCCGGCGTGCTGGTGGCGGCCGATACGCCTTTGGCCGTCTCGGCACCGATTGTCACCGTTGCGGCGGTCGTCAAGGACGCGACTACCGGGCCTTATGCCGGCAAGACCATCGACACCGAGGCCATCGCCGGCGGTGCGGCGCTTTACTTTGGCGCCCAGGCGGCTGTCGCGGTCGGCAATGTCAGCAACTCCGTGGTGGCGCTGCTCGGCGGCCAGATCACCGGCGCGAGCGGCACCGGCAATGGCGCCGCCGTCATGGCGCAGGATTCGACGACCCAGGTCGTCTTCACCGGCGGAGTCACCGGCGGTGCCGTGGCGGTCGGTGCTTCGGTCGCAACGGCAAGCCGAGCGAGCTCTGTCGCCGCGAGGGTTCTGAACGGCTCCACGGTCAACGTCGCGACCCTGGCAGTTGGCGCTAGCGGCGCCGGCACGCTGACGACGACGGCTACCGCGCTCGGCGGCGGCATCGTCGCGGGCGTCGGAGCGGATGCGGAGGCGCACGAGAACTCGTCCGTGCTGGCGGAGATCGGCAGCAGTGCCTCGATCACGACATCCGCGACCGGCGTCGGCACACTGGTGTCGGCCTCGATCACGCCCAATCTATCGAGCGAGGCGATTGGCGTTTCGGTCGGCGGCGGTGCGGTCGGCGTCGCCATCGCCCAGTCGACGGTCGGAGCCACGGTCACTGCCGATGTCGGCGACAACACGAGCTTCTCGGGCGGCGCGCTCGGCGTGACCGCGATGGCGCTCGTCCCAATCATCGGTACGCAGACTAACGCTGACGGAACCACGACGACAAGCTATGGCACGACGACCTACGCCAAGGCGCTCGCCGGCGGCGGCGGCTCGCTGATCGGCGCGCAGGGCAGCTACGCCAAGGCGTCCGAGAACGCGACGGTGAGCGCCTATGGCGGGACGGGGATCAGGCTTCCCAACGCCGACGTGACCATCGCGGCTGAAAACGACAGCGCCCAATATGCCGAGGCGACGGGCCTCTCGAGCGGGTTCCTGGCGCTCGGCGCCACGGTCGCGCAGACCTCGTCCAGCGCGCACACCTACGCCTATCTCGGCGCGCCTGCCGACATGGATAATCTCAATCACGGCAATTACACCGGCATCCTCCGGATCACGGCCACCGGCACGGATACCAACGTCTCCAACGCAACGGTCGGCGCGGGCGGCACCTATGCCGGCGCGGCGGCGGTCGCCACCACCAGCTCGACCGCCGTGACCAACGCGCGGTTCGACGGCGGAACGACGGACGACACGCTTTATTTCGGCGGTCTTCGCATCAACGCCCTGCACACCACGAATTATGCCGCGAACGGCGACGCCTACCAGGCGTCCACGGCCGGCGTCTCGGCGGGCAAGGCGCAGAACGACGTGAACTCGACCACCACGGCCGAGATCGGAACGCACCTGATCATCAATTCGGCGGGCGGCAACATGGTCGTCATCGCCAACGACGTCGTCAACCAGGGCGGCGGTGGCGCGCGCTCGGGTTCCGGCGGCACGTTCTCGGGCGCGGCCGCGCTGAGCACCTCGACCGTCACCCAGACCGTCAACACCAATATCGGCGCCGGCACGGTGCTGAGCCTCAACGGCGATCCGCGCACGTCGGCGGCGTTCATCAATATCGAGGCCTACAACACGCTGAACACCAACGACACGGCGAGCCTCGCCACAGCCAGCTTCTTCGCCGGCGGCGGCGCCGAATCCAACATGACGGCGACCGCCACGCTCGCGGTCAACATCAACGCCCGCGAGCTGTTCAGCGTCGGCAAGATCTATGTCGGCACGGCCGCGAAGATGGCGGCGGCGAATAACGCCAATGCCAGCCTCTACGGCGCGATCGCGGGCGTCGGCGCCAGCACCAACAGCTGGGTTCACGCCAACCAGTCGGTCAATGTCGGCGACGGCGCGAAGATCGTGGCCTGGCGCGACATCAACATCTATGCGGGCCTCGCCGGCGACGGCAGCGTCTTCAGCAGCGTGCAGGCGACGGCGACGACGGTCGTCTACAACAACACCGCCGTTCCGATCTCCGCGCTCTACCGCGGCACGGCCAATGCCGACGACACCACGAGCCTGACGCTCGCGCCCACCTCGAGCATCCTCGGCGCGCGCGACATCTATCTGGGCGCAACGCAGGGGCAGGTCACGGCGGCCGGCAACGGCAGCAATTACAATCCATATCTGGACATCTTCAGCGCCAAGAACAGCGACAATCACAGCCACACCAGCGGAACCGGCGATGTCGCGCTCAACGGCCTGGTGGTGGCGGGCATCAACAACGATGTGACAATCACGATCGAGCTCGGCGCGAGCACGCCGACCCTGAGCACGACCAGCCCTTACTCCGCGCTGACCCTCGAGTCCGTTTCCGACGTCAATCACTTCAGCCCGGTGATGAGCTGGAACCACCAGACGGTCCAGTACACCGTGGTCGGCAACTTCAATCCCTACCAGCTGGTGGTCAACCAGCTGGCGGCGCTGACCGGCCTGACGGAGGCGCAGGTCCGCTCCCAGCTCGCGGCGGCGACGCCGACGGCGCCCGCGACGATGGCGCCGTCCGGCACCGATCCGACCGGCGACATCCAGCGCCAGATCGACACCTTGATCAAGCAGGCGCCGTTCACCTCTGATGCGCCCGGCAACGCCTTCGCGTTCGGCGACATGCTGGTGTCCGCCGGCAACGTCTCGATCCTGGCGCAGAAGCTGACCGGCAACAGCGGCACGAACCCGGCCGCGCCCGCAGTCATCGCGCGCAGCTCGCCCTTGATCAAGATCGAGAACAAGGGGCTCGACTTCATGAGCCTGGGCAACCTCACGGTCACCGATGTGAGCGGAGGAAACATCACCTACCGTCAGATCGACCATGTCGACCCGGATTCGCACTCCAACGTGACCTTCACCGCGATGCCGAGCGCGACGCCGGTCATCGATGTCTCGGCCACCTACAACCGCCTGGATCCCGACTCCGGCCAGGGCATTGACCAGAACGGCAATTTGCTGACCCGCACGCCCGACATCTACTTCAACGGCGCCGCCAACAACGCGAACGGCCTGCTCAAGATCGTCAACAATCTGGGTAGCGTCGTCGCATCGCAGTCGCTCAGCGCCGCGACCGTCCAGATCGTGGTGCCCAAGGGCACGTTCACCTTCCTCGGCGGCATCGGCAGCTTCTACGACAGCGGCAGCGCGGTCACTTCGCAATGGGCGAGCACCGAAAACAGGCCGGAAGACGCGCTGACCGCGGTGATGACGGCGGCGACCTATCTGGGCGCGTATGGCGATTACTACACCGCTCCGCATATCGGTTCCGGAAGCGATCATCCGTATTTCTATTACTGCTGCACCGACGGCAGCCACGGCGTGTATCAACCGGTCGGCAATGCCGACGCCAGCACGATCTTCACCGCGCGCATGCTAATGACGTATTACGACGGCACCTCGCTCTATTCGTCGATCTTCCTGCCGGTGGGCAGGGGTACGCCTGGGAACACCAGCACTCCCGATGCCGGCAGCGTGCCTGACGTCCCGACCCTCAAGATCATCGAGGGGCAGTCGCCGGACTCGACCAATGTCGTGCTCGCGCAGTGGAAGAAAACGACTTATGACGGCCGCAACGTTTACACCGATAGCGGTCCGTACAAGACGCCGTTCAACTGTGCGACAGCCTGCGACAGCTCGGGCTTCTTCCAGGTGATCAACATTCAGCCGGATGCGATCACGCCGAAGACAGCCAATACGCCGGCGACCGTGACAGACACCCGGACCATCAGCGGCCAGGCGGTGATCATCTCGGCGTCGGTGATCAACATCAACGGCACCATCCAGGCCGGCTCGAGCAGCAATTACTCCGTCAACATCGGCGCCGCGGCGTACGATGCCATCTATGGCAGCAACGGCCTCAAGAACCGCAACGGCGGCGCGGACTTTGCCGCGGCCCAGACCAATGCGCGGAACGGCGTCTATTACGACGTCTCGGGCGCCGTAACGGCGTCGGCCAGCGGCGATGCCAAGATCGGGGTCAGGTACAACGCTCTTACCGACCAGCTCATCCTGAACGGCGTGGCGCAGGGCGCCGGCGGCTACGTCTATCTGAACGGCAAGATCATCTCGACCTCGACCGACAACACCCAGACCCAGGGAAACATCGAGATCAAAGGCGGCGCCGGCACGGTCACTGTCAACAACACCAGCGGGCTCCAGCTCGTCACCAACACCATCAATACCAGCGCCACCGCCCAGAGCGTGGTCGAGATCGTCGACCAGCTCCAGGGGAAGACGACGTGGTATGTCTACGATCCCAAGGCGGCGAGCAACCAGCAGGTAACCAAATACGAGACCAACAGCGTCACTGCGGCCGCGATCGACCCGTCGATGGTTACATCCAGGACCGGTACGGCAGGCATCCAGTACAGGACGCAGGCGAACATGCTCTACCAGTGGGTCGACACCGCGACGCTGGATCGTCTCACGACCAGCACGCAGTTCGATTACGGCTGGCACTTCACGCCCAATCAGGCCACCGGGGCGAACTGGACCACCACGACCAGCCTGGTCTCGGGTACGCAGGGCACCAATTACCAGAAAGTCACCACCGCCACCGGCAGCTATCACTGGGCAGATGGGGTAGACGCGCAAGGCAACATCAATCCGCTCAACACCCACTCCAACGCTTGCTGCGGCGCGGACGCCCAGTACAACTGGTACCAGGCGATCTATGATCACCTGACGCTCACGCTGACCAACACGGTGAAGGCGTCGAACCCGATCAACATCAAGTTCACCGGCGGAAGCAGCAGCGACGTCGTGGTCAATTCGACCTCCGGTATCGTCATCAACGGGTCGATCAACAACCAGCAGGGGACGACGACGCTCGCCGCCGCCGGCGCCAACTCGTCCATCACGGTCGGCGCCAATGCCAACAACCCGGTGATCTCGGGGACGAGCGTGACGCTTCGGGGTGACGGCGGCATCGGCACGCTCGGCGCCAGCAAGAGTCCGGTCCAGGTGCAGATCTATGGCGGCAGCCTGACCGCCAGCTCGATCGACCACGACATCGCGATCTCGGCGATCGGCGCGCCGTCGATCAACCAGGTGAAGGTGAATTCGGCAGGCGCCACGCCGCAGGGCAACGTCTTCCTCTCGGCGACCGGCGACATCAACTCGGCCTCCGCCTACAACCCCGCCAATCCCGTCGTGATCGGCAAGAACATCGAGATCAACTCCGCCTCCGGTGCGATCGGCGCGACGAGCGCGGTCGTCAACGGCGCGTCCACCCTGACCAACATCAATCCGCTGGTGATCCAGGCGACCGGAACGGTGCAGGCGAGCGGGGCCGTCGATGGCGGCGTGCTCGACAGCGCCTCGGCCACCGGCACCTACATCGTCCAGTCCAAGGGCGACCTCCGCCTCGGTACGATCCAGTCGACCGGCGGCCCGGTCTTCCTGGAAGCCGCCGGCTCAGACGGCAACCAGGCCAGCATCCTCAACGGCCGGGCGGCGGTCGGTCTCACCCAGGCGCAGAGCCAGCATCTCCAGAGCGTCTGGGCGAGCCTCGACCTGCTCAGCGGCAACGCCGCCACCAACGCCGTCAACAGCTACCAGTCGATGGTGACGTCGGCCTACAACGACTATTTCCAGCTCAAGAACATCGCCTTCCCGAACGGCAGCACCTACAACCCGACGTCTGTTGGGCTGACGGTACTGCGGGCGCAGGTGGCGGCCAAGCTCGGCATCGACCCAACCAACGTCACGACGACGCAGATGAAGACCGAGGCCACGACGCGGTTCCTGCGGGATCAGTTCCTGCTCGGCCAGATCAACACCGCCGAGCTCAAGAGCTCGCTGACCACATTGCTCGGCACCGCACCTGCAGACCCGCTGGCGTCAGTGTTCGGCAGCTCGCTCTCGACGACCCTGTTCACCAAGCTGTTCGACGGCGTCGCAACCAATCAGCAGTACATGCCGACCAATGCCGCGCTGCAGTCGGCCTTGCAACCGGGCCATTTCAGCTCGACCTACACCTATACGCTGGCATCGACCGAGCGGGTCTATGGCATCATCACCGCGGGCTCGCAGTGGACCCAGAGCCAGCTCGCCTACACGGTGTCGTCGTCGGCTGTTGGCGCGGCACCGCCGCCGATCGACGACAACGTCATCGCCAATGTCAGTGCCAACCAGATCATGCTCTACGCGCCGCGCGGCTCGGTCGGCAATTCGGCCGCGCCCCAGACGTTCACTTTCACCAGCGTCGATTCCTCGTCGCTGACGCCGGAGCAGAGGGGCCTGCTCGCCACAGCCGGTCCCGGTCAGCTCACCGTCGGCGCGGTCACGGACCCGACGACCCATGTCACGACCTATACGGTCAGCCTGTCGCAGCAGAACCTCGTCGTGGTCGACAACCCGATCGCGATCTCGGCCAAGGCGCTGACCAACGTCTATCTCGGCAGCAAGAACAGCCTTGCGCTCGGCGGCGTCACCGCGAATTACGGCCCGATCACGGCCGCGCAGGCCAACGGCATCGAGGTGACCGGCCGCGGCGACGTCAAGCTCGACGCCGTGACCAACATCTCCGCCAATGTGGGCGGGGCCGTGATTTCGGGCGATATCGCCAACCTGACCCTGATCGCCGAGCACGGCAATGTCGGCGCCCCCGGGGCCGCCGGAAGCAATCCCGCGACCAACGCGAACGCGCTTCAGATCGCGTTTGCCGACCCGGGTAACGACCAGCTCGACCAGGTCTCGTCGGCGCAGGGCATCTATGTGAAGCAGACCACCGGCGATCTCATCCTTGGCAACATCGCCGCCGGCAATGCGATCCAGCTCGCCGCGACCGGCAGCATCTACGCCGAAGCCGGCTTCACGGACCGCTCCGCGATCCACATCCTTGGCACCGATCTCGACCTGCGCGCCGGCGGCAGCATCGGCTTCAACGGCTCGACCTTCCAGCCGCTGCAGGTGAACATCTCCGGCGCGGTGACCGGCTCGGCGGTCGGCGATCTCAGCCTCCTCGCGGTGACCGGCGATCTCGCGGTCGGCACGAGCGGTCCCTATGGGGCGCTGACGGCCGGCGGCGCGTTGACGCTGAACGTGGCGCGCGGTGCGCTCACCATCAATACTGGCATCACCAGCCACGGCCTGATGCAGCTGCTGGCCAACCGCGGCATGACCTTTGCCGCCGGCACCAGCGCGGCGCCGGTGGTTGCGACCAGCAACTCGGACGGCGTGACGCTGGTGGCTTCCACCCTGTCGATGGGCGCTTATTCCGCCATCAACGCGGCCGGACTGATCTCGGTGACGACCACGGGCGATGCGACGATCGGCCAGCTGAATTCGTCGCTGTCCTATGCGGCCGCCTCGAACACCCCGTCGATCATCGTCACCGCCGGCGGCGTCGCTTCGCTCAGCGCGGTCATCGACAATGGCGACGGCCAGACCAAGTTCATCGCCTCCGGTGCGGACGCCGAACTCTCGGTGAGCGCATCGAACGGCATCGGCAGCGCGACCGGCCGGTTCACCCTCAGTGCCGCGCGTCTGTCGGCGAGCGCGAGCGCCGGCGACATCTACATCAAGGTTCTCACCGACAGCGAGGTGAGCCTGCTGTCCGCGGTGAAGGGGAGTGTGGACATCATCGGCACCGGCGGACTGACGCTCGACCAGGTGCTGGCGGGCACGGCGACGGGCGCGAGCGGATCTTTCCGCGCCATCGCCAACAATGGAAGCATCCTCATCGGCACCGCCGACAGCAGCGGTTCGCAGTCGATCCATGCGACCCAGAACGTGACGTTCAAGTCGCTTGCGACCACGGGCAATAGCGGTGACGTCGGCAATATCAACGTCACCGCCGACAACGGCTTCATCCTGGCCCAGACGGTGACCTCTGGCGGCGTGACCACGCTGGGCTCGGTCTCGGCCCATGGCTCGGCGACGCTGCTGGCGGCGACGACCATCACCGGCAACACGCTCGCCGCCACGACCGGCTCGGGGCTGCTGACTGCAACCGGCCCGATCAACTGGAACGTCCTCAACGTCGGCACGACACTGGGCGCGGCGTCGAGTCAGGACAGCATCACCCTCCAGACCGCGCAGAGCGGCGGGACGCAGACCATTCGCGCCCGCGACAACGTCACCTTCAACGCGCTGACGGCGATGGGCATCAACAACGATGCCGGCAGCATCAACGTCACCGCCGACCACGGCTTCATCCTGGCGCAGCCGGTGACCTCGGGCGGTGTGACTACGCTGGGCTCGGTTTCGGCCCATGGCTCGGCGAGCCTCGTTGCGGCCACGACCATCAGCGGCAACACGCTCGCGGCTTCGACGGGCTCGGGCCTGCTGACTGCCGGCGGCCCGGTCAACTGGAACGTCTTCAATGTCGGGACGACGCTGGGCGCGACCGCGGGGCAGGGCAGCATCACGTTCCAGACCGCGCAGAGCGGCGGCACGCAGACCATCCGCGCCCATGACAACGTCACCTTCAACGCGTTGACGGCGACGGGCATCAACGGCGATGCCGGCAGCATCAACGTCACCGCGGGCAACGGTTTCATCCTCGCGCAGACCGTGATTTCAGGCGGCGTGCCGACGCTGGGTTCGGTCTCGGCCCACGGCTCGGCGAGCTTGATCGCGGCGGGTACCAATACCGGCCATAACCTCACGACCACGACCGGCAACGCAGTCCTCAGCGGCACGGTCGTTCATTGGGATAATCTTAACGTTGGCGGCGCGCTCGACGTCACCGCGACGATCGGAGGGTTCACCGTCGGCACCGCCATCAGCGGCGGCACGCAGACCCTGCATGCCGTGAACGACGTCGTCTTCAGCCAGCTCACCACGACGGGGATCCCGGGCGATGCCGGCGATCTCAACATCAAGTCCGACACGGGCTCGCTCCGCGGTGGATCGATCTCCGCGCACGGCGATACGCATTTCGATGTGGTCGGACCGGTCTCGCTCGACCGGATCAGCGGCGACATCGTCAAGATGACCTCGTCGGGTGATTTGACGATCAACTGGGTCAGCGTCGTGCGGGAGCTCGACCTCGCGGCTGATACGATCAACGTCAAGGGCGAGCAGATCCGTTCGAACCCGGCGGTCCCGCTGATCCTGAACGTCACCGGCTACAACGGCGGCGTTGCGAAGTCCGCCAACATCTCGATCGACCCCGACCAAATCATCGTCAACCAGTTCAGGGTGGTGGACGCGACCTTCTGGACCGACGCGCCGGCTGTCTCGATCCTGAACGGCTATGTGCCGGGCCAGCTCCTGCTCACCACAGCGACCCAGCAGATACTCCTGAACAACCGCACGCCGGCGCCGTCCAATTGGCCCTCGCTGCAGCTCTACCAGCCGGGCGGCGTGTTCACGATGAGCCAGGTCGGCAACGCCAATGTCAGCAATGCCTATGTGGTGTTCTACACCGGCGACGTCTCGGCGACCGTCACCAATTACGGGCCGAGCCACACCTGCTGCAACGCCTTCACCGGCGCGAGCATGATGCGCAACATCGCGGTCGACGGCGAGGGCAAAGAGAGCATCGAGACCTGGCTGGCGAAGAAGGACGGGGGGACGTTCTACCTGCTCGGTCTCTCCGGCCAGGCGCGGCTCGACGCGCTGCTGACGCCACGGCCGGTCGAGGCCGTCGGGTCCGGCCCCGCCGTCAACATCGAAGGGCTCAGCGACATGCGCAAGCTGCGCCAGAAGGGGCAGCGTGCGGGACGTCCGGGCTGGAAGGATGCGGCGGTTGAAACGGCGAAGCCGGCCGTTGGCCGTCTCGCACAGGCATGGTAATTGGATTCGGGATGCGGATTCTGGGGGCATCGTTGGGGATCGGGCTTGCAGCTTGCTGCATCGCGTCCGCGCGCGCCCAGTCGATCAATCCCGGCGTGATCCAGAACGACGTCGACCGGCAGCGGCGGCAGCTCGAGCAGCAGAGCGCGCCGCCCAAGCTCACCGGGCCGGCGGTGATCGGCGGCGAGCGGGAAAAATCCCAGCTCCTGAAGCCGGGCGGGCCGAAATTTCGCCTGCGCAAGGTCACGTTCGACGAGTCCAAGTTCATCACGCCGGCGGAGCTGGATGAGATCGCGAAGAAATATGTCGGCAAGGACGTCGACATCGCCTCGCTGTTGCAGCTCGTTGCCGACATCAATGCGGTCTATGCCGCGCGCGGCATCGTCACGGGCATCGCGACGCTGCCCGAGCAGGATGCCAAGGGCGGCGTCGTCCGCGTCAAGCTGACCGAGGGACGGCTGCAGAAGACGACCGTCGAGGGCAACAAGCAGACTCGCACCGATTACATCCTCGATCGCGTGAAGGAGCCCGAAGGCGAGGTCCTCGACGTTCCAAAACTCAACCGCGACGTGATCTGGTTCAACCGGACCAACGACGTCCAGATCAAGGCGCTGCTGCAGCCCGGCACGAGCTTCGGCCTCACCGACCTCCAATTCGCGGTGATCGAGCCGCCGGTCGACACCTTGCAGCTCTTCACCGACAACCAGGGTTCCGAAAACACCGGGCGTTGGGAGGGCGGTGCCTTCTACAAGCGCCATGGATTGTTCGGCGTCGACGACCGCCTGACCTTCTACGGCGTCCGCTCCGACGGCAATCTCAACGGCAATGTCGCCTACAGCATCCCGGTCAATCCCTGGGGCGGCCGCGCCGGCGTCAGCTATACCGAAGGCAAGATCAAGATCGTCCAGGGGCCGTTCGTCGCGCTCGACGTCACCGGTCGCTCGAGCCAGGCCGCTGTCAATTTCAGCCAGCCGGTCTGGGTGACGCAGGACTGGCTGGTGCTGCTCAACGCAGCCTTGACCGAGGGCAAGACCGTCAGCCGCTTTGCCACGGTCGCCGTGACCGACGACCACTACGACAAGACCACGACTGGAATCTCGGTGACCAAGTCCGGCAACACCTATTCGATCACGGTCTCGCCGGCAGTGAACTACATCGCGTGGCATGACTATGTGCTCGGCAACAACCGCGCGTTCAACACCTATACCGGCTCGCTGATCGCGACGAGCGCTGCAGGGCCCCAGAACTTCAGCGCCAATGTGCTGGCGAGCTGGCAGTACACGCAGGAGAAGCTGCTTCCGGGCGATCAGATCTTCTCGATCGGCGGTCCCACCACCGTACGCGGTTATCCCTCCAATGCGGCCTCCGGCGACAGCGGCTATTATTTAAACGCCGAGCTGCACTACAACTGGTCGCAATGGCTCAGGGGTTTCGACACCTACATCTTCACCGACTGGGGTGCGGTGTATTCGACCTTCCCCGGCGTCACCGAAATGGCCTCTGTCGGCGTCGGCTTCTCCTGGACTTATGCGTCGTTCATGACGTTCGAGGCGAATTACGCGACGCCGCTGAAGATGGCGGTCTCGACCCAGAACCATTACGAGGCCTATGGCCGCGTCATCTTCCGGCCGCTGCTGATGTTTCAGAAGCCGGAGCCACCCGCGCCTGTGGCGGCGATGGCTGGCAGGAGCAGGTCGTAGTGTCTCCGTCATGGCCGGGCGTGTCCCGGCCATCCACGTTCTTTTGACGTGGAAACGAAGACGTGGATGCCCGGGACAAGCCCGGGCATGACGAGCTTGGGGTTAACGCCGCAACGTAAACTCATCCGCTCCGCGCCGGTGCTCCCATTTCGCCTGCTCCAGCTCGGGCTGGTCGCATTCGACTTCCGGATAGCCGATGCAAAGATAGGCGATGAACTTCCAGGTATCGGGCACGTCGAGAACGGCGTGGATACGATCCGGATTGAGGATCGAGACCCAGCCGATGCCGATGCTCTCGGCGCGTGCGGCGAGCCACATCGCGGTAATGGCGCCGACCACGGAATACTCGGTCGTCTCCGGCATGGTCGCACGGCCGAGGCCGTGGCCGATGTCGGTGGCCTTATCGGCGAACACGGCGAGGTGACCGGGGGCCTGTTCGAGGCCCGACAGTTTCAGCGTGGCGTAGCGGGCCGCACGTTCGACGGAATAGCAATTCAGTGCTTCGGCGTTGCACGCCGTGAAATCGTCGATGATGGCGCGACGTCGCGCAGCATCATCGACGGTGACGAAGCGCCAGGGCTGGCTGAGGCCGACCGAGGGCGAAAGGCAAGCCGTCTCGATCAGGCGATCGATGGCGCCGGCCGGCAGCGGGTCAGCTCGAAAGCGGCGGACGTCGCGGCGCCACACGAACAGCTCGCGCAAGTGCTGACGGAAGGTGTCGTCGAACTCGACCATGAGATCAGCCTCCCATCCGGAAGGATGCCGCGACCAGCAGAATGAGGATCTCGCCGATCTGCTCGAATGCGCCGAGGATGTCGCCGGTCTGCCCGCCGATCTGGCGCACGGCAAGCCGCGCCAGCAACAGGCCGGCGAGCGACAGCAGGATCAGGCCGACCAGCGCCTTGCCCGGCCCCAACGCGAGAGCGAGCGCGAGCGTTCCAAGAGCGAAGGCGATGGCGACGCTGCGGCCCGGCGGCGACCCCGCGCTCGCCGACAGCCCGTCAGGCCGCGCTGGCGGTACCAGTGACATGAAGGCCGGCACGCCGGCGCGGGCGGCGGCATGCGCTGACAACAGTGCAAATGCAACCAGCAAGGGATCGGCGATCGCCGCGAGTGCGCTCCAGCGCAGGCCGAACGACAGGATCAGCGCGCAGACGCCGTAGGTCCCGATCCGGCTGTCGCGCATGATCTCGAGCTTGCGCTCGCGCGTGCGGCCGCCGCCGAGCCCATCGGCGGTATCGGCAAGACCGTCTTCGTGCAGCGCGCCGGTGATGAGGGCGGTCGTGGCCAGCGCGAGCAGGGCGGCAATGTTCGGCGTCAGTCCGAAGCGGATGGCGACCTTGTAGACGAAAGCGCCGGCAAGGCCGACCAGCAGTCCAGCCACGGGTAGCGCCCATGTCGCACGCGCGACGGCGCCATCGGCCGCGGGCTTGGACGACGCCACGGGAAGGATCGTGACGAACGACGCCGCCATCCTGAGATCGGCGATGACGTCCCGCAAAAATTCGGCGCGCAGCATCATTTCAGTTTCATCGGGAGACCGGCGACGACGAACTCGACCTCGTTGGAAACCGCCGCGATGACTTGGTTCATGATTCCGGCGGCGTCGCGATAGCTACGCGCCAGCGCGTTGTCGGGCACGATGCCGAGGCCGACCTCGTTGGTGACGAAGACGACGGGGCTCTTCTGACCGCGGAGGAAGGCGGCGAGTTTCATCAGTTCGTACTCCCAGTCACGTCCCGCATGCATCATGTTGGAGAGCCACAAGGTCAGGCAATCCACCAGCCTCGGGCCGCCGCCGTCGGTGTCGATCAGCGCTTGCAGGAGATCGAGCGATACCTCACGCTCGATCCAGTCGACGGCCGCGCGCTTGGCTCGATGCTTCGCGATGCGCACCGCCATTTCGGCATCGAGCGCCTCGGCCGTCGCGATGTAGACGGGCTGGCCCGGAAAGCTGAGGGCGCGCTTCTCCGCGTGGGTGCTCTTGCCCGATCGCGCTCCGCCCGTGATCAAGATGACGGCCATAAAGGTCTCCTGTGAGCCTGACTAATCACCAAACGCGGCCAAAGACAAAGCCGAAATCAGCCGGGCGGGGGCTTGCGCTCTGCCTTCGCTTTGCGCAACAGGGGCGGGACAGGAGGCGTGTGTGGGCTTTGCGGGTGCGATGGTGGTGGCGATGGCGGTGGATGCCCTCCTGGGCTGGCCGTCGTGGCTGTTCGCGCGGATCGGTCATCCCGTGACCTGGCTGGGTCGATTGATCGGTGCAATCGATCACGGCTGGAATCGCGCGTCAGATCCGCCAGCGCTCCGCCGCGCTGCTGGTGTCGCCGGAGCGCTCCTGGTGATCGCATTTTCCGTTGCGATCGGCTGCGCGCTTCAGGCCTTGCTTTCCTCGAGTTGGATCCAGATCGTGCTGGTCGGTATCCTGGCCTGGCCGCTGGTTGCGCTGCGCTCGCTGCATGATCACGTGGCCGCCGTCGCAAATCCATTGCTGGCTGGCGATATCGCCGCCGCGCGCGACGCGGTCTCGCGCATCGTCGGCCGCGATCCCGCAGCGCTCGATGAAGCCGGCATCGCGCGCGCGGCGATCGAGAGCCTTGCGGAAAATGCCTCCGACGGCATCGTGGCGCCGGTGTTCTGGGGCGCGTTGTTCGGCCTCCCGGGCATCCTCGGCTACAAGGCGATCAACACGCTGGACTCCATGATCGGCCATCGCGACGAGCGGCACGAGGCCTTCGGCTGGGCGGCGGCGCGCATTGACGATGTCGCCAATTTCATTCCGGCGCGGCTGACCGGATTTTTGTTCGTGCTGTTAGCGCCGCGGCGATCGGAGGCGCTGTCGTGCATGACGCGCGACGCACGCCGTCACCGCTCGCCCAATGCCGGCTGGCCGGAGGCGGCCATGGCGGGGGCGCTTGGCGTCCGGCTCAGCGGCCCCCGCATCTATCAAGGCAGCGCGACCGACGAGCCCTGGCTCAACGAAGGCGCGCGCGATCCGCGCTCCGCTGATATCGCCGAGGCACTGACGGTCTACCGCCGCGCCATGCTGCTGCTCGTTGGCACCCTTGCGATTCTGGCTTTCGCGTGAAAGAACGGGACATGCGCGAGCACGGTGGAAATCTGGATCTGGCACAGCAGCGTTTTGGCGGACGCGCGGAGGACTGGATTGACCTGTCGACAGGGATCAACCGGCTGCCTTATCCCGTGGGCGAGATCGATCCGCACCATTGGAATGCGCTGCCCTCGCGATCCGACATCAACGCCCTGCATCAGGCGGCGCAGCATGCCTATCGCACCAGCGCACCGATCGTTGCGATGGGCGGCGCGCAGGCTGCCATTCAATTGCTACCGCAACTGGTACCAACCGGCCGCGCCCGCATCCTCGGACCGACCTACAATGAATACGCAGGAGTTTTGTCGGCCGCAGGCTGGGATGTCCAGGAGGTCGGGGAGCTCGACGCGCTGGCGGGCGCGGATCTCGCCATCGTCGTCAATCCCAACAATCCCGGCGGTCAGCATCATGCACCAAAGGATCTGCTCGCACTGCTGTCGCGCGTCGGCCGTCTCGTCATCGACGAGAGTTTTGTCGATGCCGTTCCGCAGCTGTCGCTTGCATCGGAAGCCGGTCGGCCGGGACTGCTGATCCTGCGCTCGTTCGGAAAGTTCTATGGCCTTGCCGGCCTGCGGCTCGGCTTCGTGATCGGCAATGCCGCCGACATTGGCAAGCTTGCGTCGATGTCGGGGCCATGGCCGGTTTCGGGAGCGGCGATCGCGATCGGCTCTCGCGCGTTGCGCGACGACGCCTGGGCCGAGGCCACGTCAGCGCGACTTGCCCGGGACTGTGTTCGCCTCGACGCCATTGCGCAAGCGCAGGGCTGGATGCTGCTTGGGGGGACGCCGCTTTTCCGTCTCTACGAGACGCCCGACTCGCTCGCCGCGCAAGACAGATTGGCACGAAGCCAGATCTGGTCGCGCGTCTTCGCGCAAAAGCCGACATGGCTTCGGCTCGGGCTTCCCGGCAGCGAAGCCGAATGGATGCGCCTTGCCGAGGTGCTAGCGCGCTAGCGCGAGCAGTCCTTCGACGTCGAGATGCTTTTCGATGTGGTCGGCCAGCGCCTCGAGCGCGCTTTCGACCCTGGCGTGGTAGGGCTCGTTGCCAGCGGGAATGTCGAGCTTTGCGAGGTACGCCTTGCGGAAATCATCCGACGTGAACAGGCCGTGCAGATAGCTGCCCTGCACGCGGCCATCGCGCGAGATCGCGCCTTCGGGCTCGCCGTTCAGTGTCGCAAACGGCCGCGTGCGGTCCGGCCCGTCAGTACGGCCGATGTGGATTTCGTAAGCCTCGATTGGCTGGTCCGTGTCGGCATGCACGGCCGCGACACGCGTCAGCGTCTTCTGCGGACTCATCACCGTGTCCACGTCCAGGAGCCCGAGGCCCGGCGTGTCGCCTGCGG
Source organism: Bradyrhizobium sp. AC87j1 (assembly GCF_002936975.1). Lineage (NCBI taxonomy): Bacteria > Pseudomonadati > Pseudomonadota > Alphaproteobacteria > Hyphomicrobiales > Nitrobacteraceae > Bradyrhizobium > Bradyrhizobium sp. AC87j1. The sequence goes on along the minus strand of NZ_PTFE01000027.1, from coordinate 9,823 downwards.
AGCCTTCGATGCCGTCAGGGTCGGCGACGCTGCGCCCGAGCATCTGATAGCCGCCGCAGAGACCGAGAACATGGCCGCCCCTGCGGTGATGCGCGAGCAGATCGATGTCCCAGCCCTGCACGCGCAGGAAGGCGAGATCGCCGCGGGTGGATTTCGAGCCGGGGATGATGACGAGGCGGACATCGCCGGGGATGGCTTCGCCGGGGCGTACCATCACGAGATCGACGCTCGCTTCGAGCTTGAGCGGATCGAGATCGTCGAAATTAGCGATCCGCGACAGCGCCAGGCACGCGATCTTGCATTGGCCGGGCTTTCGCGCGTCGCTCAGGCCGAGCGCATCCTCGGCCGGCAGCTCGCCGGCGCGGGCGAACCAGGGCAGCACGCCAAGGCCGCGCCATGCGGTCTTTTGCTCGATCAGCTTGTAGCCATCGTCGAACAGCGTGGGGTCGCCGCGGAACTTGTTGATGACAAAGCCTCGGATCATCGCGGCATCGTCGGGGTCGATCACCGTCTTGATGCCGACCAGCTGGGCGATGACGCCGCCGCGGTCGATGTCGCCGACCAGCACGACCGGCACGTCGGCCTTGCGCGCAAAACCCATATTGGCGATGTCGGCCTTACGCAAATTCACCTCGGCCGGACTGCCCGCGCCTTCGACCAGAACGAGATCGGCGCGCGCCTTCAGCCGCTCAAAGCTCTCCAGCACTGCGCCCATCAGTGAGGGCTTCATGGCCGCGTAGTCGCGCGCACGCGCGGTCGCGATGCGCTTTCCGTGGACTATCACCTGCGCGCCGACATCGGTCTCGGGCTTGAGCAGCACGGGGTTCATGTCGGTGTGCGGCTCGACGCCGGCGGCGAGGGCCTGCAACGCCTGGGCACGGCCGATCTCGCCTCCGTCGATGGTGACGGCGGCATTGTTCGACATGTTCTGCGGCTTGAACGGGAGCACGCGCAGGCCGCGCCGCGTGAAGGCACGCGCGAGACCGGCGACGATGAGCGACTTGCCCACGTCCGAGCCGGCCCCCTGGATCATCAGCGCGCGTGCCATCGAACTCAGAACTCGACGCCGGCCTGTGCCTTGATGCCGGAGCGGAAGGGATGTTTCACCAGCGTCATCTCGGTGACGAGATCGGCGATCTCGATCAACTCGTCCTTGGCGTTGCGGCCGGTGAGCACGACATGCGTCATCGGTGGCTTCGAGGTGGTCAGAAACTCGACGACCTCGGCGATGTCGAGATAGTCGTAGCGCAGCGCGATGTTGATCTCGTCGAGCACGACCATGCGCAGGCTCTCATCGAGAATCAGCTCCTTGGCCTTCTCCCAGCCGGCGCGCGCGGCGGCGATGTCGCGGGCGCGGTCCTGCGTCTCCCAGGTAAAACCTTCGCCCATGGCGTGGAACTGGCAGAGGTCGCCGAAATGGCCGGTGAGCAGGCGTCGCTCGCCGGTATCCCAGGCGCCCTTGATGAACTGCACGACCGCACAGGGGAAGCCATGGGCGACGCAGCGGACGATCATGCCGAAGGCCGAGGAGGACTTGCCCTTGCCGGCGCCGGTGTGGACGATGATGAGGCCCTTTTCGCCGCTCTTGGTCGCCATGATCTTGTCGCGGGCGGCCTTCTTCTTCGCCATTTTCGTGGCGTGGCGAGCGTCGGTTTCCTCGGCCGTTTTTGTATCCGGTTCAGGCGTCATCGGTCCCGGTCCTTCGGCTTGACAAGTGGCGGCCACCGGCAAATGGTGGCCCAGCGTTGGTTCCTGTCCTATGACAGGCGAAGAGGGAATGCGATAGGGTCCGAATCGGCAAGATTTGGGTCCAAAATGCAGCCGCCCCCGCGACCGTGACCGGAGAGATGTCCGAAGCCACTGATTCCCGCGGGAATCGGGAAGGCGGGGATCGAAGGGGAAAACCCTGCTCCGCAAGCCGGGAGACCTGCCTGCGCGGACGAGTTTTGGACCGGCGGACGGGGTGTTCCGCGACGGGGAAAACGGGCCTTCTGAAGAATGGTCCGTGTGCCTCATCGCCTCCCGCTGTTATCTGGAAGAGGCGATGACCGTCACACTTCACGTCTGCATCACCTGCCGTGCCGGCGAGACGCCTGGCGAGGGCGAGGCGACGCCCGGCAAGCGCCTGCATGGTGCGATCCTCGACGCCGGCGTGCCCGAAGGCGTCAATGTGGTTCCCGTCGAATGCCTGTCGGCCTGCAATCAGGGTTGCTCGGTCGCGCTCAGCGCGCCCGGCCGGTGGTCTTACGTCTATGGCCGCCTGTCGGATGCGAATGCGCAGGATGTGGTCGCAGGCGCCGCGGCCTATGCGGCCGCGCCTGACGGCCTCGTGCCCTGGCGCAGCCGGCCGGAAATATTCCGCAAGCAGTCGCTTGCCCGCATTCCCCCCATTGCCGTCGTGCCGGAGGCCGCCGAATGAATTCGCTCGCAAAAGTCCCCGTGACGGTGGTCACCGGTTTTCTCGGCTCTGGCAAGACGACGCTGATCCAGCATCTGCTCAGCAATGCCGGCGGCAAGAAGCTCGCCGTGCTCGTCAACGAGTTCGGCAGTGAGGGCGTCGACGGCGAGATATTGAAATCCTGCGCCGACGCCAATTGCCCGGAGGAAAACATCGTCGAGCTCGCCAACGGCTGCATCTGCTGCACGGTTGCCGACGATTTCATTCCGACCATGGAAAAACTGCTGGCGCGGCCGGTGCGGCCCGATCACATCCTGATCGAGACCTCGGGCCTGGCGCTGCCGAAGCCGCTGCTGAAGGCATTCGACTGGCCGGAGATCCGTTCGCGCATCACCGTCGACGGCGTGATCGCGCTGGCGGATGCCGAGGCTGTCGCCGCTGGCCGCTTTGCACCGGATCCGATTGCAGTCGAAGCGCAGCGCGCCGCGGACGAGAATTTGGACCATGAGACGCCGCTGTCGGAAGTGTTCGAGGATCAGATCGCCTGCGCCGACATCGTGCTGCTGACCAAGGCCGACCTCGCTGGGGCGGCGGGACTTGAAGCGGCCAAGGCTGCCATCACCGCCGAGATGCCGCGCCGCGTGCCGATGCTCCCCGTGACCGACGGTGCGATCGATGCGCGCGTCATCCTCGGTCTTGGCGCTGCCGCCGAGAACGATCTCGCCGCGCGTCCCTCGCATCATGACGGCGAGGAAGAGCACGAGCACGATGATTTCGCCTCCGTCGTGATCGACCTTCCTGAAGTCGCCGACGTCGATGCGCTGGTCGCATCCGTCCAGAAGCTGGCGCGCGAGCAGAACGTGCTGCGCGCAAAAGGCTATATCGCGGTTGCGGGCAAGCCGATGCGCCTCTTGCTGCAGGCGGTCGGCCAGCGCGTGCGCCATCAGTTCGACAAGCCCTGGGGCGCAGGTCACAGGCGGTCGAAGCTCGTCGTGATCGGCGAGCACGGCGATATCGACGAGGCCGCCATCAAGGCAGGACTAGGTATCTGATGCACGTCGTCTTCCGCGAGAGCCGCGGTCTGGAGGAGACCGCGACGCCAAGGGATATCGGCCAGGACCCGGCCGATCTCGTGGTGCTCTCGTATTCGGATTCAGATCTCGCGGCGTTCGCAGCCGGCTGGCGGCGTGGTCGCGAGAGCCTGCCGACGCTGCGGCTCGCGAATCTCGCGGAATTGCGTCACCCGCTTTCGGTCGACACCTATATCGAGCGCACGCTGTCGCAGGCGCGTGGCATTCTGGTGCGGTTGATCGGCGGTGAGTCCTATTGGTCCTATGGACTTGCGGCGCTCCAGCAGCTCGCGAAGGACCGTGGCATTGTGGTCGCCGTGCTGCCGGCCGATGGCCGTGACGACACGCGGCTCGATGCATACTCGACCTTGCCTGTCTCGACGCTGCGCCGGCTCAAGGTGCTCTGCGACGCCGGCGGTCCGGTCGCGGCGCAGGCCGCGATTGCACAGCTCGCGCTAGCCTCGGGACTCTATGCCGGGCCAGTCATCGGCGAGACGGCCGTGCCCGAGATGGGGTTCTACGATCCCGCCCGCGGCGTCATTGCGGCGCCGGCGCAAGGCGAGGGCAGGCCGCGCGCTCTGGTAACGTTCTATCGTTCCTATCTCACCGCCGCGGACCCGGGCCCGGTCGATGCCTTGATCGCAGCGCTGCGCGAGCGCGGCTTTGATGCCTGCGGCGTGTTCGTCACCTCGCTGAAGGCTGCGGGCGTAGCGGATTGGTTGCGGGCGCAGCTCGCGCAAAATCCTCCGGCGGCGATCATCAACGCGACGGCGTTCTCAGCCCTGGGCGATGACGGCACGACGCCGTTCGATGCCGCATCGTGCCCGGTGTTCCAGGTCGCGCTCTCCACCGCCCGGCGCGAGGACTGGACGGAGTCGCTGCGCGGCCTTTCGCCCGGCGATCTTGCGATGCACGTGGTGCTGCCCGAGGTCGATGGCCGTCTGTTCGCGGGCGTGGTGAGCTTCAAGTCGGCAGCCGGGCGCGATCTCGATCTGCAGTTCTCACACCTGGCGCATGGCGCCGATGAGGAGCGCGTGACAGCCGTCGCCGCGCGCGTCGCGGCCTGGCGGAGCCTTGCGGTGAAGCCGGTTGCCGAGAAGCGGCTGGCAATTGTGCTCTCGAACTATCCGGGACGACCGCACCAGATCGCGCACGCGGTCGGGCTCGATGCGCTGGCCTCGGTCGAGGCGTTGCTGTCCGATCTCGCTGAGGCCGGCTTCGATGTTGTTCCGGTCCATGCGCTCGGCGAGGCGCTGCTCAAGCAGAAACTCACCTGGAGCATCGCCGATTATCGCGCGGCGCTTTCGCGCCTGCCGCAAGTCTTGCAGGATGATCTCGCGCAAGCCTGGGGCGCGCCGGAGGATGATCCGAGCTGCCAGGACGGCGCGTTTCACTTCGCAGCCGTCGCTTCCGGCAAGTCGATCATCGCGGTTCAGCCGGAACGCGGCGATGCAACCACGCGCGATACCGATTATCACGATCTCGCCCGCACGCCGCGCCACGGTTATGTCGCGTTCTATCTCTGGCTCCGAGAGCAGGGCATCGATGCCGTCGTGCACATGGGCGCGCATGGCACGCTGGAATGGCTGCCCGGGAAGTCCGTGGCGCTGTCGTCCGCGTGCTGGCCGGAAGCCCTGATCGGCGATCTCCCAATCATCTATCCCTTCATCGTCAACGATCCCGGCGAGGCCGCGCAGGCGAAACGGCGCATTGGCGCCGTCACCATCGGCCATCTGCCACCGCCGCTGGAAACATCCTCGGTGCCGGAGGCCCTGCGCCGGCTCGAACGACTTCTCGACGAATACTCGACTGCTGATGGTCTCGATCCCGCGCGCCGTCAGCGATTGATCGCTGCGATCCGCGAAGAGGCGCGCGCGGCAGGCCTCGAAGACGATCTCGGTTTGGATGCCTCGGCCGCACCGGCCGAAGCCATTCCGCGCATTGATCGCTTCGTCTGCGATCTCAAGGAAAGCCAGTTCGGCGACGGCCTCCACGTGTTCGGCCGCGGTGCCTGCGCCGAAGCGGAACGCGATGCACTGCGTGCCGCGCTTGCCGGCCAGCGCGTTGCGCCGGGACCGTCGGGCTCGCCCTATCGCGGGCGCCAAGACGTGCTGCCGACCGGACGCAATCTCTTTGCCGTCGATCCGCGCGCGGTGCCGACGCCGTCGGCACATGCGCAGGGGATAAAACTCGCCGAAGAGCTGCTGCGCCGCCATCTGCAGGATCACGGCGACTGGCCGAAGGGGCTCGTGGTCGATCTCTGGGGTTCGGCAACGATGCGCACCGCGGGCGAGGAGTTCGCGATGGCGCTGCATCTGGCCGGCCTTGCGCCGCGCTGGGATCGCGCCTCCGGCCGCGTCACCGGCTACGACATCGTCGCGCCGGCCGAGCTCGGCCGTCCCCGCATCGATGTCACGTTGCGGGTGTCGGGCCTGTTCCGCGACGTCTTCGCAGGTCTCGCTCAATTGTTCGAGGCCGCCTCCGAAGCGCTTGCGGCGCGCGAGGACGAGGGCGACGAGAATCCGTACCGCCACCGCGCCTCCCGCGTGTTCGCGCCGCGTCCTGGACAATACGGCGTGGGCCTATCCGCGATCCCCGATGCCTTCATGCCGGAGACACGCGAAGCCGCCGGTGAAGCCTGGTTGTCGGCATCGTCCTGGGCGTTCTCGGCCGACGGCGAGATGCAGCCGAATCGCGCCGGCATCGAACAGCGCCTCGCTGCGGCCGATGCCTTCGTCCATGTCCAGGACTTGCCGGAAACTGATCTGCTGCTCGCGACCGATTATGCCGCGCATGAAGCCGGCGTTGCGGCGGCTGCGGCGCATCTCGGCGCGGCAGGACCCTCGCTCTATCACCTCGACACGACGCGTCCCGAGCAGCCCCACGCGCGCACCCTGACCGAGGAGATCTCACGTGTCGTCCGTGCGCGCGCGGCCAATCCGGCGTGGATCGGTGGGATGATGCGTCACGGTTTTCGCGGCGCTGCCGAGATCACGGCGACGCTCGAGCACATGGCCGCTTTCGCGCATCTCGCCGGCGCCGTGCCGCCGCATCTTTTCGATCTCTACTATGATGCGACGCTCGGCAATGACGACGTCCGCGCTTTCATGGCGCGTGAAAATCCGTCCGCTCTCGCCGCGATGGAAACCTGTTTTGCGCGCCTGCACGATGCGGCGCTTTGGCAAACGCGCCGTAATTCGATCGCGGCGGCGCTGCGGGAGGCCTCATGAGTGCGGCCACGGTCAAGGGCTGGTGTCCCGGTGCGCTGCGCCCGATGCTCTCGGGCGACGGGCTCGTGGTGCGCGTGCGTCCGTTCGGTGGGCGGCTCGAAGCACCACAAATCACAGGACTTGCCGAGCTCGCCGGGCAACACGGCAATGGTCTGATCGACGTGACGAGCCGCGCCAATCTGCAGATCAGGGGCGTCAGTGAAGAAGGCCATCGGCCGTTAATCGACGGCCTTGCACGATTGGCGCTGCTCGATCCGGATCCGGCCACGGAAGCCCGTCGCAACATCCTCGTCACGCCGTTCTGGCGCGCTGGCGACGCGACACAATCGCTCGCCGCCGAGCTCGAAGAAGCGCTCGAGGATAATGCGCTCGCGCTTCCAACGAAATTCGGCTTCGCCATCGATGACGGGACCTCGCGCGTGCTCGCCGGCGATTCCGCAGACATACGCATCGAGCGCGATCGCACAGGTCACCTCCTGGTGCGGGCCGATGGCGCAAAGCTCGGCCGCTCCGTCGCACGTGGAGAGGCCGTGAGCACGGCGCTCGCGCTCGCAAGCTGGTTCCTGGTCTCCGGCGGCGCGACGGGCGGGCGAGGGCGCATGGCGGCGCACATTGCGTCCGGCGCGGCATTGCCTCAATCGCTACGCGGCGAGACCGAGCCCGCGCCCGTGATGGCCGCCTCGCGCCCCGGGCACTATCCGCAAGGTGCGATGGTCGGCGTCGCATTCGGGCAGATGCTGCATACGACGCTGCATCAGTTCGCCGGTTGTGGGCATGCGCTGCGCATGACGCCCTGGCGAATGGTGCTGAGCGAGGGTAAGCGGGAGATGCCGAACGCGCCGGGCCTGATCACCGAGCCCTTTGATCCCGCGCTGCGCGTCATCGCCTGCAGTGGCGCACCGCGCTGCCGCGAAGCCCATGCCGATACGCGCGCGCTCGCAGCAGCGCTCGCCCCGCGCATCGCCGCCGATACGCGGCTCCACGTCTCCGGCTGCGGCAAGGGTTGCGCCCATTCCGGCACGGCCGCGGTCACGCTGGTGGCGACGCGCGCCGGCTTCGATCTCGTCCGTGATGGCTCGATCCGCGATGAGCCGGTGCTGCGCGGCCTGAACGGCGCCGACATCGTCAGCGATCCCTCCATCCTGGTGGGAGGGAACTGATGCCCCACACGTACGAGACCGATGGCGCGGCGATCTACCGGCAGTCCTTTGCGACCATCCGCGCCGAGGCCGATCTCGCGCGCTTTTTGCCCGACGAGGAGCAAGTTGTCGTGCGGATGATCCATGCCGCCGGCATGGTCGGCCTGGAGGCGCATATTCGCTTCACGCCCGGCATGGCGACCACTGCGCGCGCCGCCCTGCAGAGAGGCGCGCCGATCCTGTGCGACGCGCGCATGGTCTCGGAAGGGATTACCCGCGCGAGGCTTCCCGCGGCGAATGCTGTGATCTGCACGCTGGGCGACGCCGCCGTTCCCGCGCTCGCCCAATCGATGCACAACACCCGCTCGGCCGCGGCGCTGGAGCTGTGGCGGCCGCATCTCGATGGCGCGGTCGTTGCGATCGGCAACGCGCCGACCGCGCTGTTTCATCTGCTCAATATGCTGGAGGACGGCGATTGCCCGCGGCCCGCGGCGATCATCGGCTGTCCCGTCGGTTTCGTCGGCGCTGCCGAGTCCAAGGCCGCGCTGATGGCTGATCCGCCGGTGCCGGCGCTGACGGTCGAGGGTCGCCTCGGCGGCTCCGCGATCACGGTTGCCGCGGTGAACGCGCTGGCGAGCCGGAGCGAATAGCGATGGGACGCATCATCTGCTGCGGTCTCGGCCCCGGCGATCCTGATCTGATGAGCGTGCGCGCCGATCGCACCGTGCGCGGCGCTAGCCACGTCGCCTATTTCCGCAAGAAGGGCAGGCCGGGCCAGGCGCGGCGGATCGTCCAGGGCATGCTGGGGGCCGACGTCACCGAATATCCCATGGAATATCCCGTTACGACGGAGATCGCCTTCGATAGCGCCGAGTACGTGCAGCTGCTGGCCGGCTTCTACGACGAGTGGGCGGAGCGCCTGGCGCGGCTGGCGCGCGCGGTCGACGTCGTTGTGCTCTGCGAGGGTGACCCTTATTTCTACGGCTCCTTCATGCACCTGCACACGCGCCTGCAAGGCCGTGTCGAGATCGAGGTGATTGCGGGCATTCCCGGCATGGTCGGCTGCTGGAACGGCGTCGGACAGCCGATCGCGCTCGGCGATGACGTGACGACCGTGCTGATGGGGACGCTTCCCGAAGGCGAGCTCGAGCGGCGCATGCGCGATTCCGATGCGCTCGTCGTCATGAAGACCGGCCGCAATCTCGCAAAGGTGCGCCGCGCGCTCCGCTCCGCCGGCCGGCTCGACGATGCCTGGCTGGTCGAGCGCGGCACCATGGCGGGCGAGCGCGTGGTTCGGCTCGCCGACATTGACGGTGCGGACTGTCCCTATTTCGCGATCGTGCTGGTGCACGGCAAGGGCCGGCACCTGGACGCCGCAGAATGACGGGCACGTTGACCATCGCGGGCCTGGGGCCGGGCAGCGATGCGCTGGTGACGCCCGAGGTCACGGCTGCGCTGGCGGCCGCAACTGATATTCTCGGCTATGCGCCCTATGTCGCGCGCGTACCGCCGCGTGCTGGGCTGAAGCTGCATCCCTCCGACAATCGCGAGGAGCTGCAGCGCGCGAGCGAAGCCCTGCGGCTTGCGTCCGAAGGCGGGAAGGTCGTTGTCGTGTCCTCGGGTGACCCCGGCGTCTTCGCGATGGCCTCTGCCGTGTTTGAGGCGCTCGAACAGGCGCCGCAATGGCAGGATATTTCGATTCGCGTGCTGCCTGGCATCACGGCCATGCTGGCAGCTGCCGCGCGCGTAGGCGCGCCGCTCGGCCATGATTTCTGCGCCATCAATCTCTCCGACAATCTCAAGCCCTGGGCAGTCATCGAGAAGCGGCTGCGGCTCGCCGCCGAAGCTGATTTTTCGATTGCGATGTACAATCCGCGCTCGGCAAGCCGGCCGGAAGGATTCGGCCGCGCGCTCGCGCTGCTGAAGGACGCCGGCTGCGGCGAGCGCCTCGTGATTTTTGCACGCGCGATCAGCGCTGCCGACGAG
>NZ_PTFE01000280.1:0-588 GCF_002936975.1 Bradyrhizobium sp. AC87j1 | reverse complement strand
CGAGCCCGCCACGATGGACCGGCCGTCGATCATGTAGTGCCTGCTCCAGCGCATCGAGCACGAAGCCTGCATGCGCCGTGCGCGAGGCCCGCCAGCCCACGATCCTGCGAGCATAGGCGTCGATGACAAAGGCGACGTAGACGAAGCCGGTCCAGGTCGCGACATAGGTGAAGTCGGAGAGCCAAAGGACGTTCGGCCGTGGCGCCTGAACTGGCGATTGACGTGATCCAGCGGGCATGGCGCCGCCTTGTCGCTGATCGTGGTCTTGACGGACTTGCCGCGGATGACCCCTTGCAAACCCATGTCCCGCATCAGCCGCGACACCGTGCAACGGGCAACATCGAAGCCTTCGCGCTTGAGCTGGCGCCAGACCTTGCGCACGCCGTAGACGGCGAAGTTCTGATCGAACACCCGCCGAACCTCGATCTTCAGCGCGGCGTCCTGCCTGGCTCGCGCCGACCGCTTGGCCGGATCGCGCCGCTTGGCCACATGGGCATGGTAGGTCGAGGGGGCGATCGGCAAGACCTTGCAGATCGGCTCGACCCCATGCGCCCCACGATGATCGTCGATGAAGGCGATCATGGCTTG
>NZ_PTFE01000279.1:0-605 GCF_002936975.1 Bradyrhizobium sp. AC87j1 | reverse complement strand
CCGCAATTATGCGGAGCCCACGATTATGCGGAGTGTGCGGCCGTTCAATCCGAGACCCACTTCGTTATCAACAGTTTAGTTCCTGCTGCCCTCTTTCTCACTCCGCATAATCTGAGGCCTCCCTTCCTGCCTTGATGGCAACGGAAGGGAGACAAGGAATGGCCAAGTCGAGTGAGGATCACTGCCACGGGCTGCGCTGCATGGACGCAGGCGATCTCGCCCCGCTGGTGACGGAGTTCACACGACACCTGACGGTGTTGGGGCATACGAGCTTGACGGTGAGCGGCTATGACGCCGCAGCCCGTCACCTCGCGCAATGGCTGACGCTGTCCAAGGTCGCAGTCACCGACATCGATGATGGCGTCACCGATCGGTTCGCTCGGCATCGCTGTCGATGCCCCGGCATACGTCGCCTGAAGGGCGTGTCCAAGAAGTACGTGAGGCGAGTGCGCCGGTTCGTCGAGTTTCTCGGCGAGCGCGGGATCGTCCAGCGCAAGCCGAAGCTCGCATTACCGACGCTCGACCGGTGGGTAGTCGAGTTCCAGGACTGGCTGCGGCAGCATCGCGGCGTCACAGAGCTGACAATAGATCGACATGGTCGCATG
>NZ_PTFE01000278.1:0-624 GCF_002936975.1 Bradyrhizobium sp. AC87j1 | reverse complement strand
TCATTCGGCGGCTGATGACGCTCCCGGGTGTGGATATGACGGTGGCTTCGGGCGTGGCCGCGGCCGTCGGCGACATTCGGCGCTTTGCCGATCCGACCAGGCTGGTGAGCTACCTGGGGCTAAACCCGAGCGTAAGGCAGTCTGGCGAGGGCTCCGCCTACCATGGCAGGATCACCAAGCAGGGCCGCGGCCAAGCTCGCGGAATGCTCGTCGAAGCAGCATGGGCTGTAGCCCGTTCGCCGGGACCGCTGCGTGCATTCTTCCAGCGCGTGGCTTCACGACGCGGCAAGCACATCGCGGCAGTCGCGACGGCGCGGAAGCTGGCGATGATCATCTGGCATATGCTGACCAAGAGCACTGACTACATCTGGACCAGGCCGGCCCTGCTGGCGCGCAAGTTCCGGAGCATCGAACTGCGCGCTGGATTACCCACCAGCCATGCCAAGCGTGGATCGGCCTATGATTACAACATCCCCGCGAAGAGGGCTGAGGAACGAGCACGCGTGGAATCCGCCGAGAAGGAGTACACGAGGTTCACGTCCCGGTGGCGGGCAAAGCCGCGACCCCGACGAAGCAAGGCTTCTGCGACATAGGGCTTGTCTACAACATCCGTGTCGGTCGGCT
>NZ_PTFE01000277.1:0-625 GCF_002936975.1 Bradyrhizobium sp. AC87j1 | reverse complement strand
CCCGATGAGGTGCTTGGCATCGACGTTGCAGACGACAGATAGAGAGGCCTGTCGAGTTAGCGTCATCGTCGGTGAGCACGCTTCGCCGGAATGAACGCACAATCGTCAAGCTCATTCTGCAGCACAGAATTGAGGTGCAACGCGCAGAACTGGATGCGTCGTCGGTAAGACGATCGCGATCACCGGATCTATGAGCCGACGGATCACCGAGCCGCATTGGAAGTTGCACATCACAGTCTCTTCAGGAGGTTTCAACAACCGAATACTCTTGGTGAGATGAGTAGCTGAATCTACAGTTGCGTCCAAAGACTCCAAGAGCGAGGAGGAATGCGATGCCCGACGTCAAAGGTATTCCGCTTGATGCGCCTCTCTACCGTGGGAGCAAAGACCGTGGCAGCGCGTTTCTCGGCTGCCAAGCCATAAACCTTGTATTTAGCGTGGGGCACGAGGTGTCCTCTCTATTGCCGAAGGGATTAGTACCCGTAGCAAACCCTGCAATCGGCGTTGTGGGGGTCGCGAGCTATCCCTCAAGCACTGTGGGGCCGTACTTGGAGTGCTATTCAGGAATTCAAGTTCGTGATCCCGGCGGTGAGACCGGCTTTTACATTCCTTACATTTACGTGAC
>NZ_PTFE01000276.1:0-626 GCF_002936975.1 Bradyrhizobium sp. AC87j1 | reverse complement strand
GCTTGGCCGGATCGCGCCGCTTGGCCACATGGGCATGGTAGGTCGAGGGGGCGATCGGCAAGACCTTGCAGATCGGCTCGACCCCATGCGCCCCACGATGATCGTCGATGAAGGCGATCATGGCTTGGACCGGCGGTCGAGCTCCGCCATCGCAAAATACGCGCTCGCCTTCCGCAGGATCTCGTTGGCCTGCCGAAGCTCACGGTTCTCCCGTTCCAGGGCCTTCAGCTTCTCGGCCATCTCGGTCGGAACGCCGGTCCGCTGCCCGCTGTCGATCTCGGCCTTCTTGACCCAATCATGCAGCGTCTGCGGGGTGCAGCCGATCTTGGCCGCAATCGATGTCACTGCCGCCCAGCGCGAAGGGTGCTCGCCGGCGTGATCCAGAACCATCCGAACCGCACGGTCCCGGACCTCAGGCGAAAATTTGTTCGTCGTCTTGCTCGTCATGGCTCCATCCTCTCAGGAGTTGGAGCCTCCGGCAAACCCGGGGCGGTTCAGCCCCACAACTTATCCGAACGTATTGAAGACGACAGTATACAAGGAAATGTCGGGAGAAGAGATCCCTGCGGCAGCTCAGGCGACTGATATCGCGCATCGTCTCCTCGCGCTCTATAGATTGATTTCGC
>NZ_PTFE01000275.1:0-697 GCF_002936975.1 Bradyrhizobium sp. AC87j1 | reverse complement strand
CTGTGCTGCAGAATGAGCTTGACGATTGTGCGTTCATTCCGGCGAAGCGTGCTCACCGACGATGACGCTAACTCGACAGGCCTCTCTATCTGTCGTCTGCAACGTCGATGCCAAGCACCTCATCGGGGGTTATAGGACTCGCTCGGCTGAAGATGTCGGATTGGAGTACGAGGAGGCCGCCGACAACCTCAGCCTCTTCTTCTGTTGCCTTCCCGCTTGTTTGATTGGCGACGCGGAATGTCGAACGTCCGACATGATCAAGCGGGACATAAACGGATGAGGAGCTCGCATGGCTCAAAGTTGTGGGTGGCTCGACTAAGCCTTCATAAGTCGAAACGCTTTCGCTGTGCATGGCCCGAAACGCATGCTGGCGGAACAGGTCGCGCGAGAAGGTCGGAACAGCTCCAGCAACTCTGCAAGAGTTGCTGGAGTTTGCATTCGTATCAGATTCTCGGCGCGCCGATTGCACAGGGTAGATACTCCAATTCGCAAGGCTCGGAGAACCTCATGCGTTCTGCGCCTTGGGACGCGCCTAGTCGTCGGGCGCGTCCCCTAGCCGCAACGCACTGCGGGCATCGCAGCGGGACACAGCAGATCGACCAGGGGCCAATTGAGAGCATAGTGGATGTCGCAAAGACCTTGCACCACCACACTGTCGAGGAAGCAAAATTATGGGACGTGTCAGCGAAAAAGTCAT
>NZ_PTFE01000274.1:0-721 GCF_002936975.1 Bradyrhizobium sp. AC87j1 | reverse complement strand
ATCACGTTCCCGCGAGGGTGTCAAATGCGAGACGGCCTTTTCGGCCTAACATTATGTCCGTGGGACGACATTCAGGCTCGCATCGATCAATCGTGGCTCAAGACGTTCAAGCGCGCTGCGGTTGGGGCTCCTAAAATCGTCCGAACATCAGGGCATGGTGGCTCTGGAGCAACGGATGTATTTCACACTCATCAGGTCAAAGGCTGCAGCCGCGTCGATGCAGACCAATTTGTCACTACTGGAGGCGCTTGTCCAAGCGGCACGGTCGAGATTCACGAGTCTCCTCGCTCGACTTTCCGAACTGCACAATCAGTCTCTGGCTGTCACGCTGAGTGAAAGCATCGGCCATTCTCGTACAAACCAGGGGGATGGATACGGCCTCGTGGGCGCTACGCGGGATATGATTGCTATCATCAAGGCGATGGACCGGATGGCGGACGAGCTTCTGCTCGAGTCAAGGCAGTCGTGGGGGGCAGTCGGAGATATATCCATAATGTCCACGAGATTGCCTTCGGACGGTGGCGACTGCTAGGCGGGCGGAAGCTGAACGATCTTCGCGCGGTAGCCGTGGAAGAGAAGCTCCGGCGGACGCCGCGTCTGGTGATCTCATTGTTGGAGGTCGCTACGATTTTGGAGGAGAGCGTTGCCGATCTCGCACCAATGGAGGGACACGAGCGGACCGAGCAGCAAGATTGCGTCTAGGTAGCCTCTCAACGACAGA
>NZ_PTFE01000273.1:0-721 GCF_002936975.1 Bradyrhizobium sp. AC87j1 | reverse complement strand
TCACGTTCCCGCGAGGGTGTCAAATGCGAGACGGCCTTTTCGGCCTAACATTATGTCCGTGGGACGACATTCAGGCTCGCATCGATCAATCGTGGCTCAAGACGTTCAAGCGCGCTGCGGTTGGGGTTCCTAAAATCGTCCGAACATCAGGGCATGGTGGCTCTGGAGCAACGGATGTATTTCACACTCATCAGGTCAAAGGCTGCAGCCGCGTCGATGCAGACCAATTTTTCACTACTGGAGGCGCTTGTCCAAACGGCGCGGTCGAGATTCACGAGTCTCCTCGCTCGACTTTCCGAACTGCACAATCAGTCTCTGGCTGTCACGCTGAGTGAAAGCGTCGGCCATTCTCGTAAAAACCATGGGGATGGATACAGCCTCGTGGGCGCTACGCGGGATATGATTGCTATCATCAAGGCGATGGACCGGATGGCGGACGAGCTGTTGCTCGAGTCAAGGCAGTCGTGGGGGGCAGTCGGAGATATATCCAGCAATGTCCACGAGATTGCCTTCGGACGGTGGCGACTGCTAGGCGGGCGGAAGCTGAACGATCTTCGCGCGGTAGCCGTGGAGGAGAAGCTCCGGCGGACGCCACGTCTGGTGATCTCATTGTTGGAGGTCGCTACGATTTTGGAGGAGAGCGTTGCCGATCTCGCACCAATGGAGGGACACGAGCGGACCGAGCAGCAAGATTGCGTCTAGGTAGCCTCTCAACGACAGA
>NZ_PTFE01000272.1:0-755 GCF_002936975.1 Bradyrhizobium sp. AC87j1 | reverse complement strand
TCCGTCCCCCACAAGGGGGGAGGGAGCGCAGTGTGCCTCGCTGAACCAGTGAGCAGGTCTTGAGATGGCAGCGCCCCACCCGCACTACCTGCCATGCGCCTGCGTTGATGGACAAATAACCGCTCTCCCCGATAGTTTGCGCGCCTTCCAGGGAGTGAAACCGGAATTGCAATGGTCGACGTTCTCGCCGCACCGCAGCAAGGCAAGGCGGACAGCGCGCTACGCACGCTGACCGGAATCTCGATCGCGCATTGGGTCAGCCATTTCCATCTGCTGGTCCTGCCGATGCTGTTCCCGTTCCTCAAGTCTCAGCTCGGCGTCGGCTATATCGAGCTCGGCTTCGCGCTCACCGTGTTCGCGGTGGTGTCCGGATTGACACAGGCGCCGACCGGCTATCTCGTCGACCATTTTGGCGCGCGGCGAATTCTGCTGATCGGCCTCACGCTCGGCGGCTTCGCGCTGATCCTGCTCGGTCTGCACCTCAGCTACGCCTCGCTGATCGCCTGCGCCGTGCTGCTGGGTCTCGCCAATAGCGTCTATCACCCCGCCGACTACGCGATCCTGGCCGAGCACATGGACGAGGCACGGATGGGCCGCGCCTTCTCGATCCACACCTTTGCCGGGTTTCTCGGCGGCGCGGTGGCGCCGGCGATCGTGGCTGCACTCGTCACCCTGTCGGGCGGCGTCGGCGCGCTGATCGCATCGGGTGCGATCGGCATTCTGGTGGCGTTGCTGCTGCTCGTCATGAACATTCC
>NZ_PTFE01000271.1:0-762 GCF_002936975.1 Bradyrhizobium sp. AC87j1 | reverse complement strand
GCTCAAACGCTACAACCGCCTCATCGCGCGCCGATGAGCCCAGGTTGAGACCACCTTCGCCACTCTCAAACGCCGCATGCGACTGACTTGCATCCGCTACGTTGGTCTGATGAAGGCAAGCGGGCAGGTCCTGCTCGCCTCGATCGCCTTCAACATGAGGCGGTGGGCCACGATCGCGGCCTGAGCCGCCCGCCGAGGGCGACCACTACAGACTTGGCTGGCAATTGCCGTAACCACGGCCCTTCTCCTGCCGTCCTCAACTTCAAAAGCCGATAACGCAACAGGCCCCTTGTGGGAGAGGGTGTCTCGCCGCATAGCGGCGAGACGGGTGAGGGGTCTCTCTCCGCGAACTCTATGGAAATTACGTCGCGGAGAGACACCCCTCATCCGGCGCCATAGCCGAAGCTCCGCTTCGGCGTTCCTAAGAATGGCGGCCAGAGGCCGCCTACGCCACCTTCTCCCACAAGGGGCCTGTTGCGTAATCCGCCAGTTGTGATTCCCTAGGTCAAAGCCTTGGAGGTATCGATGGCGGTGAAGCGGACAGGACAGCCGAGCTTTGTGGAAGCGCTGATGCCGAAGGGCGCCGGCGCCAATGCGGCGCTGGATCGGTTGGCTGGCCTGGTCAAGTGGTACCGGTTCGAGAAGCTGATCGGCCATTTGCGGGATGAAGGGAGCCCCGGTCGTCCAGGCTATCCGGTGCTTGTGCTGTTTCGCGCGGTGCTGCTGCAGTCGCTCTACGGTCTTTCGGAGCGCGAACTGGAG
>NZ_PTFE01000026.1:0-90691 GCF_002936975.1 Bradyrhizobium sp. AC87j1 | reverse complement strand
AGAGGGAGTAGAGCACGCGCTGCGGCTCGCACCTCGATCCAATCTTGTCCGGCGGTGACGCCATGAAAATCTATCTGGCAGGCCCCGACGTGTTCCTGCCGGATGCAATCGAGATCGGCCGGCAGAAGGTCGCGATCTGCGATCGCTACGGGCTCACCGGCCTCTATCCGCTCGACAACGCCATCGACCTCACCGCGCCCGATGCCGCGCGGCAGATCTTTTGCGGCAACGAGGCGATGATGGATGCGGCCGACGCCATCATCGCCAATCTCACCCCGTTCCGCGGCGCAGGCGCCGATCCCGGCACCGTCTACGAGCTCGGCTACATGGCCGGCCGCCGCAAATTGTGCCTGGCCTATTCCAACGACGGCGCCGCCTATGCCGACCGTGTCGGCCGCTTCATGGAGGTCACCTCCGAGGACGGGCGGCTGGTCGATGCGCAGGGGCTGACGGTCGAGGATTTCGGCCTCGTCGACAATCTCATGATGATCCATGCCCTGGAGCTGCACGGCTGCCCGCTGGTGACGCCGGCCGCGATGCCGATCGACGTCTGGCACGATCTGGCCGCGTTCGAGACTTGCGTCCGGATGGCGGCCGCGCGATTGATCGCTACATAAGCGACAGCCCTGTCCTGGAGAGTCGATTGTCCCCTGCCCGCAAGCGCGCAGATGTATTGCTGGTCGAGCGCGGCCTGTTCGAGAGCCGGGCGCGGGCGCGCGCGGCGATCGAAGCCGGCCTCGTCACCGCCGACGACAAGCCGGTCGCCAAACCGTCGGAGACGATTGCCGAGGACGCCGTGATCCAGGCCGAGCCTGCGCACCCCTACGTCTCCCGCGGCGGCGTCAAGCTCGCCGGCGCGCTGGAGCGGTATCCCATCGAGATCGAGGACCATGTCTGCCTCGACGTCGGCGCCTCCACCGGCGGCTTCACCGAGGTGCTGCTGGCGAACGGCGCGAGCCTGGTGTTCGCCATCGATGTCGGCACCAGCCAGCTGCATCCCTCGCTGCGCGACCACCCCAAGATCGTGTCGATGGAGGAGACCGACATCCGCAGCTATGACGGCAAACGGCTGCCGGCACGGCCTGATGTCGTCGTCATCGACGTCAGCTTCATCTCGCTCAAGACCGTGTTGCCGGTGGCGCTGTCGCTGGCCGCAGCGCCGATGAGCCTGCTGGCGCTGATCAAGCCGCAATTCGAGGCTGACAGGAAGCACAACAAGAAGGGCATCGTCCGCGACGCCGCGGTGCACCAGGAGATCTGCGACGACATCGCCGCCTTTGCCGCTTCGCTCGGCTGCACCGACATCGAGATTTTCCCCTCGCCGATCACGGGCGGCGACGGCAATATCGAATTCTTCCTGGGCGCGCGTCGTGGTTGAGCGCATCAGGATCGATCATGTCGGCCATCGCGGCGACGGCGTCTGCCTCGACGCCGGCGAAGCGATCTACGTGCCCTACACGCTTGGCGGTGAGACCGTTGAGGTGGATCACGTCGTGGGCAACCATCCCGACCGCCGCAAGCTGCTCGCGGTCGACGTCGCAAGCCTAGAGCGTATCGAGCCGTTCTGTCCGCATTTCGGCGTCTGTGGCGGCTGCGCCATCCAGCATTGGGCGGCCGAGCCGTATCACGCCTGGAAGCGCGGCATCGTGGTGGAGACGCTGGCGCAGGCCGGCATCGATTGCGAGGTGGCGCCGCTGGTCGATGCCCATGGCGCCGGCCGCCGGCGTATCACGCTGCACGGCCGGTTCGGCACGCATGACATCCTCAAGGTGGGCTTCTCGGCGACAAGCTCGCACGACGTCATCCCGATCCATCGCTGCCCGATCCTCGATCCCGCACTCGATGGCGCGCTCGATGCCGCCTGGGCGCTCGCCGAGCCGCTGACGTCCAGGATGCCGGTGACCAAGCCGCTGGACATCCAGGTCACCGCCACCGCCAACGGCCTCGATGTCGACGTGCGCGGCTCCGGCCCGCTGCCGACGGCGCTCGTCACCGCGCTCTCGCGCGTCGCCGAGCAGCATCGCCTGTCGCGGCTGACGCGGCATGGTGAATTGGTGCTGCAACGCCTGGCGCCGACAATAAAGATGGGCCGCGCAGAGGTGACGCTGCCGCCAGGCTCGTTTCTGCAGGCGACCGTGGCGGGCGAAGAGACGCTGGCAGCGCTCGTCGCCGAGCGCATCGGCAAGGCCAAGGAGGTTCTCGACCTCTTCTGCGGCGTCGGCCCGTTCGCCTTGCGGCTCGCCGAAAAAGCCCGCGTCACCGCCTATGACAACGACGCCGGTGCGATCGCAGCGCTGGCAAAAGCCGCGCGCACGCCGGGCCTGAAGCCGATCAAGGCCGAGCCGCGCGATCTGTTCCGCCGTCCGTTGGTGCCTCCGGAGCTGCGCGATTTCGATGCCGTGGTATTCGACCCGCCGCGCCAGGGCGCACAGGCGCAGGCGCTCAAGCTCGCCGCAAGCAAGGTGCCGGTGGTGGTCGCGGTGTCCTGCAACGTCGCGACCTTTGCCCGCGACGCGCGGCTGCTGATTGACGGCGGTTACCGGCTGGAGGGGGTGGTGCCGGTCGATCAGTTCCGCCACACGCCGCATGTGGAGCTGGTGGCGCGGTTCAGCCGTTGAGGTCAGGCCGCTATGCCGACGGCTCGAATTGCGGCTGCCATCGCAGCAAATAGGACTGCAGCGAGCGTACCGCGATCGCCAGCAGGATGCCGACGAACATCATGACGAAGATGGCCACCATCATCTCGCTGGCATTGGCGCGCGCCTCCGCTTCGATGATGAGCTTGCCGAGGCCGCGCTCGGCGCCGATGAACTCGCCGACGATGACACCGATCAGCGCAAAAGACACCGCCGGTAAAAGCGAAGCGAACACCCAGGCGAGCGCGGACGGGATCACGACGGTCCGTAGCACGGTGAACTCGCTGGCGCCGAGCAGACGGGCGGCAGCGATCTGGTCGCGGTCGACCGCACGCGTTCCCTCGAACGTGTTGAAGAACACCACGAAGAAAACGACGAGCCAGGCGGTCGCGATCTTGGAGAGGTCGCCGAGACCGAAGATCAGGATCACGAGCGGCACCAGCGCAATGCGCGGTATCGAGTTGAGCGCCACGATGTAGGGTCCGAACACGCGGGCAAGGAAATCCGAACGGCCGAGGACCAGGCCAGCCGCGATGCCGCTCGCAGAGCCGAACAGAAAGCCCCACCAGGTGTTCTTCAGCGTGACGAGCGTGGCGAGCCAAAGATTGTTGTCGTTGCCCCTGATGCAGGCGGCAAAGCCGCCGGCGTCAGAGAAGCAGCCGAGCCGCAGAAAGCTCTGCCAGATCAGCGACGGCTTGGCGACAAAATAGGGATCGAGGATTTTGGGCACGTAAGCCCTCGGCAGCAGCGCCTTGCTCCATTCAAAGCCCCACTGCCAGATGACGAGCACGGCCGCGAGAATGGCCAATTGCCAGAACAGGATCACGGTGCGGCTGTTGGACATGGTCAATCGGCCCGGGTGCGGCGGAATTCTTCGCCGAGGGAGTGCCAAATGTGAGAATAGAGGCGACCGAATTCGGCGCTCTCGCGCACGGCCACGGGGTCACGCGGCCGCGGGATGGCGACGTCGAAGTCCTCCTTCAGTCGCCCGGGCCGCGCCGAAAGCAGGATGATGCGGCTCGCCAGCGTCAGCGCCTCGCCGAGATCGTGCGTCACGAACAGCACGGTCTGCCGCTCGCGCTCCCAGATCTCCAGCAGCGTCTTGTGCATCTCCAGCTTGGTGTGGGTGTCGAGCGCGCCGAACGGCTCGTCCATCAGCAGGATCTCAGGCTCGAGGATCAGCGTGCGCATCAAGGCGACGCGCTGGCGCATGCCGCCGGACAGCATGCGTGGAAAGCTCTGCCCAAACCCCGAGAGCCCGGCCTTCTCGACCGCCGAAGCGACGCGGCTGGCGCGCTCGGTCTTCCGCAATCCCGCGATCTCCAGCCCATAGCCGATGTTCTGCTCCACGGTTCGCCAGGGAAACAGCGTATCGCGCTGGAAGACATAACCAACCCTGGGGTTGACCTTGCCGGTCTCGACCGTGTCCTGATCGATCAGGATGCGTCCACCAGAGCGCGACAACAACCCCGCGACCATGTTGAGAATGGTGCTCTTGCCGCAGCCGGACGGACCCAGCAGCGCAACGAATTCGCCCTGCTTGACCTCGAAGGAGACGTCATCCACCGCCACGAACTCGCGGCCGGACGCGTTGAAGCGCTTGGCAAGACCCTGCACGGCAATGCGGACGCGCGCTGCCGCCGTTTGATCCTCGTCGCGCGCGAGCGCAAGGCCCTGGCCCGACGCGGCGATCATTTGTACTTCGCCCTGGCCGCCTGGAGGAAGCTCATGTCGACGGCATCCTCGTATTTGGTCTCGGGAATATCCGTGCCCTTGCGGTACCAGGGCCTGGCGCCGCGTTCGAACGCAGTCTTGTCGATGACACCGTCATAGGCCCAGGTCGACTTGTCGAAACCGAGCTCGGCACTGACCGCATCGGGATCGATGCCCGAGAAATATTTCGGCGTGACCAGCGCCTGCACCTCCGCGAGCGGCGCCGCTTTCACGAACGCCATGGCGCGGTAGATCGCATTAACGTAGGCCTGCACCAACGCCTTGTCCTGCTCCACCGTGTCCTGGAGCGTGTAGATCACGAGCACAGGCAGCGTGCCGCCGAAATCCTTCTCGAACACGCCCGGCTTGGACGTGTCGTAAATCGTCTTGCCAAACCCTTTCTTCTCGACCTCGACGATCCAGCTCGGCGGCGCCATGATGGCGTCGAACTGCTTGGTCTGGAGCGAGGGGAACATCGTGTTGGTCCCGCCGCCCGCGACCCAGTTCACCTTGTCGCCGAGCCCGCGCGCTTCGAACACATAGGTGCCGAACACCCAGGTGCCCGAGCCGATGGCGGTCGCCGCAACGATCGGCTTGGCACCGTCGGCGCGCTTGTACTCCGCGAGCTTCTCGACCGAATTGATGCCGCTGTCGTGGAGGTCCTGCCGGACCATGATGTTGGCGTAGGAGCACACCATCTCGGTTGCGAGCAGGATCTTGCAGGGCTTGCCGCGGGCGCCGAGCTGGAGCGGGTGGCTGGCATCGCCGTGCGCGAACAGCGCCTGCCCTGCCGCCAGCGTCTGGCGTCCGAACGTCCCGGCATTGCCGGTGATGAGCTTTGAATCGAGCCCTTCGTCCTTGAAGTACCCTTTCAGCTCGGCGATCATGCCGATGGCGTAGACCGGCGACACCGGTCCGAACGCAAGGGAGACCTGCTTGCTCTGCGCAAGCAATCGTCCCGGCAACAGCGATGCTCCGGCCAATGCGGAGCCCGCGATCAGCGCCTGGCGCCTGGTAATGCTCATGTGCTCCTCCTCCCTCGTTTTCTGTTCGATTACGCCGATCGGTCAGGACGGCGCGACCTTGATCGTCCCTGCTTGTCGCAGCGCTTCGATGTCTTCCGGAGACATGCCGATCTCGCGCAGGATCTCGCCGCTGTGCTCACCGATCCCAGGTGGATCGTAGCGGTTGGGCAGGCGCCTTCCGTCCATGGAAATCGGCAAGAGCGGCGTCTTGGCCTCGTTACCGTCGGGCAGCCTGATGTCGGTCAGGCCGCCCGATTGGTTCAGATGCGGATCATCGAAGAGATCGCCGGGCTTGTTGACCGGCGCGTAGGGCAGATCAAGCTGCTCGAGGCGCGCGGCGAGATCGGCCTTGTCCCATTGCTTGAAGATCTTCGCGATTTCCGGGATCAGCCAGCCGCGATGATCGACGCGGTCATTGCTCGTCGCAAAGCGCGGATCAACGAGCCAGACTTCACGATCGAAGGCACGACAGAACGCCTCCCATTGCTCCTCGCCGACGATGGTCACGAACAGCTTCGATCCGTCCCTGGTGTCGAAGAGATCGTAAACCGGCCACGGGCTGTCCTTGATCGAATAGGGAATCGAAGGCTGGCCGCTGACCACCTCGCACATCATGGCCTGCGCCATCAGGAACACGTTGTTCTCGTAGAGCGCGCTCTGGATGTAACGGCCGCGGCCGGTGCGCTGCCGCTCGGCGAGCGCCGCCTGGATCGCGATCACGCCGAACATGCCGCCCATGACGTCGTTGACCGAGGCCCCGGCACGCATGGGACGGTCGGGCAGGCCGGTCATGTAGGCGAGGCCGCCCATCATCTGCACGACTTCGTCGAGCGCGAGGCGGTTCTCGTAGGGGCCGGGCAAATAGCCCTTGAGTGAGCAATAGATCAGGCGGGGCGCGAAGGCCGCGACGCTCTCGTAGTCGAGGCCGATCCGCTTCAAGAGGCCCGGCCGGAAATTCTCGATCAGGACATCGCTGTTCTCGATCAGCCTGCGTGCGATGTTCTGGCCGGCCGCGGTCGACGTATCCAGCGCGATGCTGCGCTTGTTGCGGCTGTAGGTGGCGAAGAAGCCGGCGGCTGGGCCTTTGAAAGTGCGGGTGCGGTCGCCCTTGGGCGGCTCGACCTTGATCACGTCGGCACCGAGATCGGCCAGGATCAAGCCGCAGCTCGGCCCCATCACCATCTGACTGAACTCGACGACGCGAAGCCCGGCGAGCGGGCGAAGCTCCGATGCCGTCTCACGTGCAGCTGTGGTCATGCCGCGCTCCGCAGGACTTTGGGAATGCCGGCCTCGTGCAGATGCCCCGTCAAATGTTTTGCCGGGATATGACGGGCGAGAATCTCGCGCGTCTGCATCAGACGGTCGAGGTCGATGCCGGTGGAGAGGCCCATGCGTTCCAGCATGAACACGAGGTCCTCGGTGACGATGTTGCCCCGCGCACCGGGAGCAAAGGGGCAGCCACCGAGGCCTGATACGGCGGCGTCGAAACGGCGGATGCCGGCTTCGAGGCCCGCGACCGCATTGGCGAGGCCCGCACCGAGCGTGTCGTGCAGATGCAGCCGCAGCGTCATTTGCGACCCGACCTCACGCCGCACGCCTGCAACGATCTGCCCGATCAGTTTTGGGGTGGCATAGCCGACGGTGTCGGCAAGCCCGATCTCGTCGGCGCGGGCCTCGGCGAAAGCGCGCGCCAGCCGGCACACCGCTGCTTCGCTCACCTCACCTTCCAGCGAGCAGCCGAAGGCGGTGGAGATCGCGCCCATCAGTTGCGGCCGCTGGCCCGCGGGCCGGGCGTCGATCGCGGCGCGAACCGCGCGAAATCCCTCGATCTGCTCATCGACCGAGCGGCGCACATTGGCCTGGTTGTGCGTCTCGCTCGCCGAGATGACGAAATAGATGGCGTCGACACCGGCGGCGATGGCGCGCTCGGCGCCCTTCACGTTCGGCACCAGCGCACCAATGGTTGCCGATTTGTGCGTGCGCGCGTGCGCCATCACCGTATCGACGTCGGCGAATTGCGGCACGACCTTTGGCGGCACGAACGAGCCGGCATCGATCTCGCGCACGCCGGCAGCAGCGATCGTGTCGATCAACGCGCATTTGGCTTCGGTCGGAACGAAGATGTCGAGATTCTGCAGACCATCGCGGGGAGCGACCTCGCAAATATGGACATCCGGCGCGCGCGCCATCGGGCTCTCCCTGGAGTTGATTGTATATTGTTGCATAAAAGAACAATCCATGGGACAGTCTGTCAAGCCCTAAACTTTGCGTGCACTGCAATGACTGCATCCGACAGTTCCCGACAACGCACTGACAAGAACGGTTCCGAACGCGCCGAACACCTTGCCGGGCTGATCATGGCGCTGGCCCGGCGCGAAGGCATGAAGGCCGGCGACCGCTTGATCGAACAAAGGCTTGCCGACGCGCTGGACCTTTCACGCGCGCCGATCCGGCTCGGCCTCAAGGCTCTGGAGGCCGCGG
Organism: Bradyrhizobium sp. AC87j1; assembly: GCF_002936975.1. Classification (NCBI taxonomy): domain Bacteria; kingdom Pseudomonadati; phylum Pseudomonadota; class Alphaproteobacteria; order Hyphomicrobiales; family Nitrobacteraceae; genus Bradyrhizobium; species Bradyrhizobium sp. AC87j1. The sequence goes on along the minus strand of NZ_PTFE01000026.1, from coordinate 82,836 downwards.
GGTTGGCGCGCGGCGAGCCGCATCGCGGCTTTGTGCTGGCCAAGAATCCCACCAGCGGCGCAGCCCAACCGGCGCTCGCGGCAGTCAGGCGCAACGAGCAGGTTTATGCGTCCGTCGCAGGCGACGTGCTCGCGAGCCGGCTGCCGACCGAAGTTACCGAAGCGGAGCTGATGCGCCGCTATGACGTCACGCGGGCCGAGCTGCAGCGGCTGCTCGACCGGATTGCTGCCGAGGGCTGGATCGCGCGCCTGCCGGGCTATGGCTGGCGTTTCGCAGAGACAGTCTCAAGTCCCGAATCTCAAGCACAGGCCAAGGCGTTTCGTGCGGTGATCGAGCCGGCAGCAATCGCGCAGCCGGGTTTTGCCCTGCCGCAGGAAGTGATCGTACGTCTGCGCGAGCGCCAGCAGCGCGTCTTCGAAGGCGAGCTCGAGAAGATGACGATCGGCGAGATCTTTCACTCCGGTTGCGAATTCCACGAAGACATTATCCGCGGCGCCGGCAATCCCTTTTTTCTCGAAGCGCTCAAGCGCGTGAACTCGATCAGACGCCTGTTCGCCTACCGCAGCTTCGCCGACCGCGACGGCATGCGGCGTCACGTGCGCGAGCATCTGCGCCTGCTCGACATTCTGGAAACCGGGCGTTATGCCGAAGCGGCGGAACTGATGGCCAAGCACCTGCAACGGCCGCTGGTGGCGGGCTTGTCGTGATGCCCAAACCAGGATTGCGTGCCCCCGTCATCCGAACTTGATTCCGGTCAATCGTTCTGAGCCGCTGCTGCTAAGCGCATCCTGCGCAAGGGCATGGAGCGACGCTGTGGCTACCCCACGGCCATCACCTCTTGTCAGTTTTGGCGGCGCCGCCGAAAACCTTGTTCTCGCGGCGTCCGCCGGAACTGGTGATGCGATCCTAACGCCGAAGGCCGCTCAGGGCCGGCGACTCGCCGGGCAGCATGTTCGACCTGATATCGCTGTCCATGCGACCCGAGTCCTGCTGGATGAAACCGGCGCCGAACGACAGGCTGAGATTGGACGTCGGTTTGAACTCGACACCCGCAAATGCGCTGGTGCCGGGGGCCGCGCCCGAGGTCAGCGGCGCCACCGAGCTGCCGATGCCATTGCCATATTTCAACGTGTCGATGCCGGCAAAGAACGTCACGGGCAAGCCGCCAGCTGTCTTGGTGGTGTAGCCGAACTGCGTGCTGTCATAGGAGAGCGCGCTGAAATTGCCGGCAAGTCCGCTCTGACTAAGTCCAGTCTGACTGAGCCCGCTCCAATTGAGGTTGCCGCGCTGGCTGCCGACGAAGAGGCCGTTCGCAAAATTAGTGCGCCCGCCTGCGTCACCGGCATTGAAGCTTGGAAAATTGCCGTAAGGATCCGAGCTCTGGCCATCGCTGCCGCCAAAGCCAAACGGTCCGCCCGGTATGACATACCTCAGCGGTGCAACTTGCGCATCAACGGAGGTGCCGCCGAGCCAGAGCACGGCGAAGATGGCTGCAAGACCGCATGAAGTTGCAAGGCGGGACATTCAGGTAACCTTCGAAAACCTCGCAAATCATACCCTCCGGCGATGAGGAATGCCAGCGAGGCTGCGCCGGCATCGCCTCACCCGGGTTCCGGGATACCCATGCCGAAGGTGAGTTGATTGCCGTCGGCATCAACGATGTCGAAATCGCGCATGCCGTAATCGCGATCCTCCGGCTGGTTGATGGGCCTGGCGCCACGGCCGGACAATTCGGCATAGAGCTGGTCGACGTCGCGGACGAAAATGCAGAGGCCGCCCTGCCCGGGCAATCGTTTCGTCCTGGCCGCTGCAAGCAGATGCAGGGCGACCTCCTCGTGGCAGAGGCAGGCATAGGACAGGGGCGCACCATATTCGAAGGTGACCTCGAACCCGAGCACGTCGCGGTAATAGACGAGGCTCGCGGCGATGTCGGAGACGACGAAAACGGTGGCGGAGTCGGCCATCATGGGATGTTCGTCGGTCATCTGTCCTCTCCGTCGCGAGCAATCTCCCGCACGCAGCCTAGCATGCGCGCCCGAGGTCTTGCACGGGTCGCGCCGCAACGTAAGCTGATCCCGCATCTGACGGAACGGACTGACGATGTCTGGCGGCTGATCGGCGATGGCGCCCTTGCGGCCGCCCGCGAAGTCTTGCGCAAGATCGAGCGGCAGTTGAAGGTGCTGCCTCAATGAAGCATGGAGAACTCGGTGACCTCTGACAATCCCGTCGCGTACGAATGCGTTGGCAACATCGCCCGCATCACGCTGCGCCGCCCGCCCGTCAATGCGCTGAGCCTCGAGATGATCCGCGCAGTTGTCGCCGCCTTCCGCCGCGCTGCGGACGACGACGGCGCACGCGTGGTCGTGCTGGCGAGCGCAATTGCAAAACGTTTTTCGGCGGGCCTCGACCTCGACATCCTGCTTGGCAGATCCGGCGCCGAGATCCGGGAATTCCTCCAGGCGCTCTATATCGACCTTTACGATGCACAGTACGGGCTCGGAAAGCCCTCGATCGCCGCGGTCGGCGGTGCGGCGCGCGGCGGCGGCATGACCATGGCGGTGTCCTGCGACGTGGTGCTGGCAGCCGAGAGCGCGACGTTCGGCTATCCCGAGATCGACGTCGGCGTCATTCCCGCGATCCACTACGCGCATCTGCCGCGCATCGTCGGACGACACCGCGCCTTCGAGCTGCTGTTCACCGGCCGGGTCTTCAGCGCCATGGAAGCACGCGAGCTCGGCGTGGTGAACCGCGTCGTCGCGGATGCGGAGCTCGAGGCGGAGGTCGCGAAGCTCGCTGCGCAGTTCACCGCCAAATCGGCTGCGGTGCTGCGGATGGGGCGGGCCGCCTTCATGCGCCAGATCGATCTCGACTATCGCCGCAGCATTGCGAGCGCCGTGGACGATTTCTGCAACGTCGCGACGTCGGATGAGGCGCAGGAGGGCTTGAGGGCGTTCGTGGAGAAGCGGGCGCCGAAATGGTGAGGACAGCAGGCCCCGCGCGTGTCGGAGCGCCGCGCGTTCAGGCCGTCCTGTCCACGGAGGACGATGAATCGGCCGGCGGATATTTCGTCACCGGCACCATGAAGGATTTCGTACCGACCTGGTAGATGACCTTGCCGTTCTGCCCGTCATCGGTCGCGATCTGCGTCTGCCCGAACATGATGACGTTCTTGTAGACGTAGCCGGTTCCCTGGCGCGTGATGCCGTCGGTGGTGACGCTGACCTGCGCTTCCTTGCCGTTGACCGCAAGCACCTTGAAGCTCGCGCTCTTGCCGTTGGCGCTGGAATAGCCGCCCCAGCTTCCCATGAGGCGGCTGTCGGAAGCTGGCGGGGCCTGCTTCTCGAGATTCGCGGTCTGTTTGCCAGCGCCCCCGAAGGAGAACAGCATCACCATGTTCTTGCCGTCCTTGGTGCCGACCGTGACCCCGCCGAAGGTGATGAGCGTGCCCTGGACCTCGGCAAAGCCGCGCTCGGTGTGCCCGTTATGGGTGTACTCGACCTGCGCCCGGGCACCGCGGATGTTCACGACCTTGAAGCCGACGGGCTGGTTGTTGCCCACCCAATTGCCCTTCCAGTCGCCGACCAGAGCACTCTGGTGATACAGGCGCTCGTTGGCGGGCGAAATCTGGTTGGTGCTCGATGAGATGACGGCCATGTGATTGCTCGGAAGACGGGCCCGACAGACCCGCTTCGTTCGGCTTCAGCGATATCGGGACGCCGACTGGAAACGGACAGAAACCGACCGATTAGGGCCATGCACCGGTTAACGAGCCGTTAAGTTCAACTGCCGGTTGGATGGGCAAAAGGTCTCAGCCGGGGGGCTTCATCGCCCCCAGCGGTCCGACCAGATCTTCTCGCCGATCAGGCAATTGACGCGCGGCTCCTTGTCGGCGACGCGCATCACGGGGCGCTCAGGCGTGCGGCCGGCGACCTCCATCAGCAGCTTGGTGCGGATCGCCTCCTTGAACTTGTCACGGTCCTTGATCGTGATGACGAAGGAGCCCGGACCGCCGATGACGCAGTCCTCGTAGTAGAAATCGAGATTGTCGATATCCATGGTCGAATAGGACGGCTCCTTGACCATGATCGGCAGGCCGTTGATGACGACGCCCTTCTCCAGCGCGGCGTCGCGCGCCACCGTGACCGGGCCGCCATTGTTGTTGGGGCCGTCGCCGGAAATGTCGATCACACGGCGCAGGCCCCGATAGGGATCCTCGTCGAACAGCGGCATCGCGAACGTGATCGCGCCGGAGATCGAGGTGCGCGAGGCGCGCCGGATCGGCGTCTTCATGATCTCGGCCGCGACCGCATCCGCCGTCTCCGGCCCGTCGACCAGCCGCCAGGGGATGATGATCTTCTGGTCGCTCGAGGCGGCCCACTCGAAATAGGTCACCGCGATCCGGCCGTTCGGACCGAGCTTCAGCGCCTGAAGAAATTCCTTCGACTGGATTGCCTGCGCATAGCCTTCGCGCTGGATCGCGAGCTCGTCCATGTCCATGGAGTAGGACACGTCGACGGCGAGGATCAGCTCGACGTCGACCGTCTGCGCGTCCCTGTCGGCTGCAAGCCGCTGCGGCTCGTTCTTTGGCGGTTCGAATTTTGGTCCTGGTGCCGCGATGCCCGCGACGTCCCCTCCGGCAAACATGCCGGCAACCAGCACAGCCCCGATCGAGAACAGCAAGCGCATCGCAGTCTCCCGTCGTATGACGCGATGGTGACATGCAATCGCCGAGCCGCAAAGGCCGAAGATCGCTTGCGCTTCACATTCAAGTGCATCGCTGCCGCGCGTCGCCGTCGTTTCGCCATGGCGCTGACACGGGAACAGGCGCGATCTGAGCGCACGTCTCGTCCTTCGAGACGACCGCGAGCCTGTCATCGGGCCGCGCTTTGCGCGGACCCGGTGGCGGTCCCTCAGGATGAGGCTAAGCGTCGGTGCCCGTCGAAACTAGCGCAACGCACTCGGTCCTCATCCTGAGGGCCCGCCAACGGCGGGCGTCTCGAAGGATGGCCACAGGCAAAATCGCTGCATATGCGATTGCCCTGGGAAAGACAGGGTGCTGATAGAGGCCTACACCCCGCCTACTTGTCCGGCACGATTTCCATGCTAGGTTGGCCACGCAGATGGGGATGGAGTCCCCCGATAACCGCCCGGCGGCCATGAACCCGAATCTTGGACCGTAGTGGGCTGATGACTCCTGCTTGAGGAGGGGCAATCACTGAGCCTCTGCCTTCGGCGGGAGCATGGACAAACCCGCCGGTGGCGGGTTTTTTGTTGTCTGGCGACGAAAGCCAGGAGAACGCGAAGGAGACGGCGACGACGTGACGACGACGACACCGAATGCTGCGTGTGCGGGGCTGCCCAGGGGGATCTGGGTGCTCGGCTTCGTGTCGATGCTGATGGACATCTCCTCCGAGATGATCCACGCGCTTCTGCCGGTCTATCTCGTCACCGTGCTCGGCGCCTCGACGCTCACCGTCGGCTTCATCGAGGGCATCGCGGAGGCGACGGCCTCGATCACGAAGATCTTCTCCGGCGCATTGTCCGACTGGCTCGGCCGGCGCAAGCTGCTCGCGGCGCTCGGCTATGGGCTCGCGGCCTTCACCAAGCCGCTGTTCCCGCTTGCGCCCAGCGTCGGATGGCTGGTGGCGGCGCGCTTCATCGACCGCGTCGGCAAGGGCATTCGCGGCGCGCCGCGCGATGCGCTGATCGCCGATATCGCGCCTCGCGGCCTGCGCGGGGCGAGCTTTGGGCTGCGGCAATCGCTCGACACCATCGGCGCCTTCGTCGGACCGCTCGTGGCGATCGGCCTGATGTGGTGGACCGCTGACAATTTTACCGCGGTGTTCTGGGTGGCGGTGCTGCCGGCCTTCTTGTCGTTCGGCTTGATCGCGTTCGCGGTGAGCGAGCCGGAGCCGGATCCGAGCCGGGAGCCCGCAGGGAATCCGCTCAATCTCGCCGCGATGCGGCAGCTCGGCACGGTTTATTGGCGCGTCGTGGCCGTCGGCGTCGTCTTCACCCTCGCGCGCTTCAGCGAGGCCTTTTTGATCCTGCGGGCACAGAATATCGGGCTCAATGCGATGTGGGTGCCGGCGGTGCTGGTGCTGATGAACATCGTCTACGCGCTGTCGGCCTATCCGGCCGGCGTGCTCTCGGACCGGATCAACCGGACCGGCCTGCTCGCGCTCGGGCTCGTCTTCCTCGCGTGTGCCGATCTCGCGCTGGCGCTGCTGCCGAGCCTCGGCGGCCTCGCACTCGGCGTCGCGCTGTGGGGGCTGCATATGGGACTGACGCAAGGCTTGCTCTCGGCCCTCGTCGCCGACGCCGCGCCGCCCAGCCTGCGCGGCACCGCGTTCGGCTATTTCAACCTGTTCACCGGTCTTGCCCTGCTGGCCGCGAGCGTGATCGCCGGCGCGCTGTGGGACGCCTATGGTCCGGCAGGAACGTTCTTTGCGGGGCTCGGCTTCGCGCTGGTCTCGCTCGTGGGACTCTTGGCTGTCGGCAACGGTCTGGCAGCGGAGGACAAATGAGGATGGGAGGTCGTTCATCGTGCTGAGCGGAGCAATCGCGATCATGGTCGGTAGCGTGCTCGGCGGCTGCGCGCGCTATTTCGTTTCCGGCGTGATCGCGCGGCGGCTGGGCGAGACGTTTCCGTGGGGCACCATGACCATCAACGTCACCGGCGCCTTCCTGATCGGCATTTTCGGCGCGCTGGCGACCCATCCCGGCTCGCCCTTCGCCACGCCCAATCCGTGGCTGTTCGCAGTGACGGGATTTCTCGGCTGCTACACCACGGTGTCCTCGTTCAGCCTGCAGACGCTGACACTCGCACGTAACGGCGAACCGATGCATGCGCTCGGCAATGTCGTGTTCTCGGTCGGGCTCTGCCTTGCCGCCGTCAGCTGCGGTTTCCTCCTTGCGGACGGTCTGGGAGGCTAGAGGCCGATGAACTCTTCCGCCGAGCGCTGGCGCACTGCGCTGCTCTATGCCTGGGTTGCCGCGGGCAGCATCGTCGGCGGCCTGACGCGTTATCTGGTCGGGCTCGCACTCGACACCGGGCCGGGCTTTCCCTTCGCGACGCTGTTCATCAACGCCACGGGCTCGCTGATCATCGGCTTCTACGCGACGCTGACCGGCCCCGACGGCCGCATGCTGGCGCGGCCCGAGCACCGGCAATTCGTCATGACCGGGTTCTGCGGCGGCTACACCACCTTTTCGACCTTCAGCCTGGAGACCTTCCGCCTATTCCACAGCGGCATGAAATACACCGCGCTGGCCTATATCGCGGCATCCGTCATCTGCTGGCTGGTGTCGATATGGGCAGGGCATATGATGGCCAGCCGCTACAACCGCTTGGCGAGGAGCTGACCATGCAAATCCCCAATCAGGCAGTTTCGCTCCGGATCTTCATCGGCGAGAACGACCATTTCGACGGCAAGCCGCTTTATGAAGCGATCGTGATGACCGCGCGCGAGCGGCACCTTGCCGGCGCCACCGTGCTGCGTGGCCCCATGGGCTTCGGCAAGTCGAGCCGGCTGCATACGTCGAAGATCTTGCGGCTGTCGGAAGATTTGCCGCTCTTGATCGAGATCGTCGACAGCGAGGACAACATCAACGCATTCCTGCCCATCCTGGATGGCATGATGTCGAGCGGGCTGATCACCTTGGAGAAGGTGCAGGTCCTGCAATATGGTGCGAAGATCGCCAGCTGATCGCTGCGGCAGGGAACCCGAGCCCGCGTGTCCGGGAGGCGGAATGAACAACACTGTCACCAAGCCGAAGACGCGGACCAAGACCAAGGTCGAGCGGCCGAAGCTGCACAAGGTCATCCTGATCAACGACGACTACACGCCGCGCGAGTTCGTCACCATGATCCTCAAGGCTGAATTCCGCATGACCGAGGATCAGGCCTACAAGGTGATGATCACCGCGCACAAGCTCGGCGCCTGCGTCGTCGCCGTGTTCACCAGGGACGTCGCCGAGACCAAGGCCACCCGCGCCACCGACGCCGGCCGCGCCAAGGGCTATCCGCTGCTGTTCACGACGGAGCCGGAGGAATAGCGGCGTTTGCCCGCCTCCGGTCAATTTTACCGATCTCCGCTACCGCAGGTTCAATCTCCTGTGTCACCACGCTGAGATGACAGTTGCACTGCGCAAACAGCTCGCGCTCAAGCCGGCCCGCCCAGAAACCTCATTCGGTCCGTTCAAGCTCCTGCACGCCCTGCCCTGGCTGATCCTCGCGGCTGCGATGCGGGTGATCGCGTTCGGCGGCGGCGCCGTGGCGCTGCCAGCAATAATCATTGCCGACATTTCGGTGCTCCTGGCCTTCTTCGCCACGGCGCAACAATCGATCGAGGCGGCCGGCGGCCAGTCCTCGCTCGGCGCGCTGACATTGGGCGAGCAGTTCAAGCTGTCCTTCTCGATCCTGTGGCGGATCATGCTCGTGATGATCGCGGCGGCGCTCAGCGCCAGATTAGCCGGCTTTGAGGCTTCGTATCATCTCTTGGCGGGGCTCGATGGCATTGCGTTCGACCAGTTCACCCATCCCGGGCGATTCTGGAGCGCATGGATCGCCACCATCGTGCTGCTCATGATCGTCCGTGCCGAGCGCGATGACAGCAGGGTCGCCCTGTTCGCCGCGATCGGCGAATTCGCACGGCGCGGACTGTGGCTCGGCACCGCCGTCATCGTCCTCGGCGTCGTCAACATCGCACTCGCCTATGGACAGGAAGCGGTGCGGACCGCGATCTGGAATTTCTGGCAGACCTCGTCGGCGACGCAGTTCACCAAGAACCTGATCTATTTCGTCTTCATCTTCAGCTTTGCGATGCTGCGGCTGTGGATCACTCTGACGATCCTGACGCTTGGGCTGAGGCAGTCATACGTGCGCGCAGACTAGTCCCGCCGACGGTGCCGTCCGCTAGGCCATCACAACCGGTGTCTCCTCGCCGAGCCCATACACGCGCTGCGCCTTGGAAAATCCTGCGATCGGAAACTCCCCGAGCTCGCGCCAGTCGTGGCGGCAGACATTGGCAAAGCCTTCCGAGGCGACGACGGTCCGCCCCAGGCGGCCCGTGATCTTCTCGAGCCTTGCGGCAAGGTTCACGGCGGGACCAATGCAGGTGAAGTCAAGGCGGTTGCCGCCGCCGATATTGCCGTAGAGGATGTTGCCGACGTGCAGCGCGACGCCGAAGCGGAAGCGCTCGACGGCCTCGCCGACCGGAAAGGCCAGCGCCTCGACGCTGGCGCGGGACTCGCGCGCTGCTTCCAGCACGCGCGTGCAGACATGCGCGGCATCGCCGACATATTCGTCGATCGGAAACACAGCGAGCAGGCCGTCGCCCATGAATTTCAGCACTTCGCCGCCGTGGCCGCGGATCGCGGTCACCTGACAGTCGAAATAGTGATTGAGGATCTCGACCACCGTCTCGGGTGGCAACCGGTCCGACAGCGCGGTGAAGCCGCGCAGGTCCGACAGCCAGATCGCGGCCTGCATGGTGTCGTTGTGGCCGCGGCGGATCTGGCCGCCGAGGATGCGCGCGCCGGCGCGGTTGCCGACATAGGTGTCGAGCAGCATCTCGGCGGTGCGGCGCAGGCTGATGATCTCGCTGACGCGCGCCAGCGGCGTCACGATGGAGCGGATCGCCGCGATGTGGTCGTCGGTGAAGCCGCCGGGATGCCGTGTCACCCAGCTCGTGGCGTGGACCGAGCCGTCGAGAAACGGCATCGGCACCGCGATGTAGTCGGTCGCTCCTTCGGCGCCGATGTCTTTGACGATCGGAAAGCGCGCATTGTCGGGATCGCCGACGCGCCCCCTGACCTCGATCCCCTGCTCGAACACGATGCGGAGCGGGCTCGCGGCGAATTCGGGCGTGTCCAGGACATCGAAATCGACGGTGCCGACCTCGACCTCCTCGCCCTGCCGCCAGATGAAGTTGCGGCCGAAGATTTCGGGATGCAGGGTACGGATGAAGATGCCGAACCGCCAGATTGGCAGGCCGGCGTCGACCAGATGCTCGCAGACGTCCGCGATCATCTCGGCCGGGGTGCCTGACGACCGCGCGCCGTCGATCAGCCAGTTGGTGATGCGCTGCAGCTCGGAGCTTTGCATGCCCGCATTTGCGGACGAAGTTGTGGGAACGTCAAGCTGCGCGGTGGGTTAGTACCGCGACATGAAGACCTTTTGCTAGCGTCCCACCTGCCCGCGGTCGCGCAGGAAGTGATCGGCCAGCACGCAAGCCATCATGGCTTCGCCGACCGGAACGGCGCGGATGCCGACGCAGGGGTCGTGGCGGCCCTTGGTGAAGATTTCGGTGTCCGCGCCCTTGCGATCGACGGTCCGGCGCGGCTGCAGGATCGAGGACGTCGGCTTCACCGCAAAGCGCACCACCACCGGCTGGCCCGTGGAGATTCCGCCCAGCACGCCGCCGGCATGGTTGGACAGGAAGCGCGTGCCGTCATTGCCGGTGCGCATCTCGTCGGCGTTTTCCTCGCCGGTGAGCTCGGCCGCGCCGAAGCCGGCGCCGATCTCGACACCCTTCACCGCGTTGATGGTCATCATCGCGCCTGCCAGATCGGAATCGAGCTTGGCGTAGATCGGTGCGCCAAGGCCGGCCGGCACGCCTTCGGCGACCACCTCAATCACCGCGCCGATCGAGGAGCCGCTCTTGCGGATGCCGTCGAGATAGGTCTCGAAGAACGCGGCCTTGTCCTTGTCCGGGCAGAAGAACGGATTTTTGGCGATCTCGTCCCAATCCCACTTCGCACGGTCGATCTTGTGCGGGCCGATCTGCACCAGCGCGCCGCGCACCTTCACGTCGGGCAGCACTTTGCGCGCAATGGCGCCGGCGGCAACGCGCGTCGCGGTCTCGCGCGCCGAGGAGCGGCCGCCGCCGCGATAATCGCGCAGGCCGTATTTGGCCTCATAGGTGAAGTCGGCATGGCCGGGACGAAACTTGTCCTTGATCTCGGAATAGTCCTTCGAGCGCTGGTCGGTGTTCTCGATCAGGAGCCCGATCGGCGTGCCGGTCGTCACCTGCACGCCGGTCTCCGGATGCGCCATCACGCCCGAGAGGATCTTGACCTGGTCCGGCTCCTGCCGCTGGGTGGTGAAGCGCGACTGGCCGGGTCGGCGGCGATCGAGGTCCTGCTGGATGTCGGCCTCGGTGAGCGGGATCATGGGCGGACAGCCGTCGACCACGCAGCCGATCGCCACACCATGGCTCTCGCCGAAAGTGGTGACGCGGAACATGTGGCCGAAAGTGTTGAAGGACATCGCTGCTCGCTGGTGCGTACGTCAGTTCTGACTTGTGGTGGTAACGCGGGGGAACACCGGGGTCAAACACACTCGGTCATTCCGGGGCGCCCGAAGGGCGAACTCCGGTGCGCCCTTGCGCACCTGAGAATCTCGAGATTCCGGGCTCTGTGCTGCGCGCCGCCCCGGAATGACGGCGATGGGCTTAACTAAACTTCTCCAGCCGGCCGTCGCGGAACACGTAGACAGCGCCCTGCTCGATATAGAGCTCGGCGGCACTGACGGGGGTCTCCAGGCCGAGCGAAACCATCAGGGCCCGGCAGGTCCCGCCATGGGCGACCGCGACGATGTCGGTCCGCAGCTGGTCGTACCAGGCGCGAACGCGGACCTGCACGTCGGCATAGGTCTCCCCGCCGTCGGGGCCGACCGTCCATTTGTCGGTGAGGCGCCTGGCATAGACGCCGGGATCCTTCGCCTCGCTCTCGGCCAACGTCAGACCTTCCCAGACGCCATAGCCGATCTCGCGCAGGCGATCGTCGAGCGCGTAATCCGCCACCGGCAGCTCTAACTTGGCGCGCGCGAGTTCCATGGTCTGGCGCGCACGGCCGAGCGGGCTCGACACATACGGTAGCGCCGCCTTGTCACGTCCGTCGCGCTTGAACAGATCGGCGAGAATGCTGCCGGCCTGCACGGCCTGACCGCGTCCACGCGCGTTCAGCGGAACGTCCTTGGTGCCCTGAAGCCTCCCGAGCGCGTTCCACTCGGTCTCACCATGGCGAAGGTAATAGATCGTGGGCACGGCCATTCCGGATTTGAGGCTAGTCCTTGCCGCCGAACGAGATGTCCGGCGCGTCCGGGCGCTTCATGCCGAGCACGTGATAGCCGGAATCGACGTGATGCACCTCGCCGGTGACGCCGCGCGAGAGGTCGGAGAGGAAATACAACGCACTGCCGCCGACGTCCTCGGTCGACACGTTGCGCCGCATCGGCGCGTTGGCCTCGTTCCACTTCAGGATATAGCGGAAGTCGCCGATGCCGGACGCCGCGAGCGTCTTGATCGGACCTGCCGAGATCGCATTGACGCGGATGTTCTTCTCGCCGAGGTCGGCGGCGAGATAGCGCACGCTGGCCTCCAGCGCCGCCTTGGCGACGCCCATCACGTTGTAGTGCGGCATCCACTTCTCGGCGCCGTAATAGCTGAGCGTGATCAGCGAGCCGCCGTCGGTCATCAGCTTCTCGGCGCGCTGCGCCACCGCCGTGAACGAGTAGCAGGAGATCAGCATCGACTTGGAGAAATTCTCCTGCGTGGTGTCGACGTAGCGGCCGTCGAGCTGCTCGCCATAGGCGATCGCGTGCACCAGGAAGTCGATCTTGCCCCACTTCTCCTTCAGCACCGCGAACGCGGCATCGATGGTCGCGGCATCCGTGACATCGCAATGGCCGAGCACGAGACCACCGATCTCGGCAGCGAGCGGCTCGACGCGCTTCTTCAGCGCATCGCCCTGATAGGTGAAGGCGAGCTCGGCGCCGGCGGCGCGGCATGCCTTGGCGATGCCCCAGGCGATCGAGCGGTTGTTGGCAACGCCGAGGACCACTCCGCGCTTTCCTTGCATCAGACCCGAATTCTGCGCCATTTTTGAACGTCCCGTCGAACTCTTGGTGAGGTCTGGAGGTACACCAGCCCTCCCCTGCGGTACAGCCCTAATACGCCGCGTTAACGCTGTTTCGAGCGCCGGAATAGCCGTTCCGTTCGGGTGTTATGATCGCTATAGGCGCTCGCGCCTGATACCAGGACGTCAAGATCGCAATGAGTGCGTTTCGCCAGAGTGTGGAAGCCATGATCCCGGCGTTGCGCCGCTACGCCCGCGCGCTCACGCGCGACGCGGACGCGGCCGACGATCTGGTGCAGGACACGCTGGTGCGGGCACTGCGTTCGGAGCGATTGTTTCTCGGAGGCGACGTCAGGAGCTGGCTCTACACGATCCTGACCAACCTCAACAAGAACCGGCGGCGCTCGCTGGCGAGGCGGCCGCAGTTCATGCAGCTGACGGAGAACAACCCGGACGCCAGCGGCACCGAAGCCGAAGGGCGCGACATCGAGAGGGCGCTGGCGACGCTCGTCGAAGAGCAACGCTCGGTGTTGCTCCTCGTGATGCTGGAAGGCATGAGCTACCGCGAGGTCGCCGACATCCAGGGCGTACCGATCGGCACCGTGATGTCGCGCCTGGCCCGCGCCCGCGCCCACGTCAAGGCTTCGCTGGAGGGCGAGCGTCCGACGCTCAGGCGGGTGAAATGATGGCAGGGTTGATGCATCGCGTGTCGTCCGCCCGCAGCATGAAGATGAGCTACGCGACGTCGAGCTTTGAACGACATTTAAGGCCACAGAGCCAGAGACGATTGATATGAACGACCGCAATATCCCAGTGACCGAGGACGAACTGCACGCCTATGTCGACGGCGAGCTGCCGGCCGAGCGCCGCGCCGACGTCGAGGCCTGGCTCGCAGCCCATCCTGAAGAGGCCGAGCGCGTGCAGTCCTGGCGCGCCATGGCGGAGATGCTGCACGCCCGCTACGATGCCATCGCCCAGGAGCCGGTGCCGGCCCGGCTGGAGCTCGAGCGGCTGGAACGCCGCCCGCGGCAATGGCTCTATGGCGCCGCGGCGGCGGTGCTGGTCGGCTTCGTCGCCGGCGGCGCCGCCGGCTGGGTCGGGCATGGCGCCGCCAATGCCCCCTCCACCTTCCGGAGCTTTACGGCGGACGCGCTCGACGCCCACCGCCTCTATGTCGTGGAGGTCCGCCACCCTGTCGAGGTCGGCGGCAACGAGCGCGACCACCTGCAGGCCTGGCTGACCCGGCGTTGCGGCTGGACCGTGTTCGCGCCGAACCTGGAGGCGAGCGGGCTGAAGCTCGTCGGCGGCCGGCTCTTGCCGGGTCCGAGCGGTCCGGCCTCGTTCCTGATGTATGAGGGCGCCTCGGGCGAGCGCTACACGATCTACACCGCCAAGACTGAGAATGGTGCGACGCAAATGCGCTACGCCAAAACGGACAAGGATGGTGCGTTGTTCTGGACCGAGCGTGGCGTCGGCTACGTCGTCAGCGGCGGCGGTGATCGCGACCGGCTGACCCGGGTGGCGCAGGCGGTGTATGATCAGGCCGAGAAAAACGGCACCTAGACAGTCGCTCGAGGGCGGTGCCTAGATTCCGTCATTGAAAATTTGGAATGAAGACATCGGCGCGTCTCATTATCGCACCGGATGATCACGCGAAAATGAGCAGCGTTCGATCCGCCGATCGACGCGGGCGGCCTCGATTGGGGTTTTTGGTACCGCGCTGGTCCCCCTCTCGAGGCCGCACCTTTTTATCGGCTGCCCCGCCGGGCAACCGACACGTCTCGAACGTCAGCGTCGAAGCGCGAGCCGCGCTTCAGGCGTATGTTGAGCATCATCCTTTCGGGAAGAGAATGCTCCGATCGTCGGGATACCTCGGCTAGCGCCCTAGCCGAGTCCGCTACGTGGATTGTAGGGGTGTTGGTCCCGCCACTTCTCCATCAATGCTTCAAGCTCGGCGTCGTTCCCGTCCGGTAGCATAATCCTGATGGTGACGAAGAGATCCCCGGTTCCGCCAGATTTCGGCAATCCCTTACCTTTGAGGCGGAAGGTCCGGCCACTGGAGGTGTTTTTCGGAACCGAAAGCTCCACGGCATTGCCGAGGGTGGGCACGCGGACCTTGGCTCCGAGCACCGCCTCGTAGAGCGTCACCGGCAGATCGATCCGCAAGTCAGCGCCCTCGACCTTGAAGTAGGCGTGCGGCGCGATGCTGATGGTGATCAGGAGATCGCCGGGCGGATGGCCCTGCGCGGACTCGCCCTGTCCCCGGAGCCGGATCTGCTGGCCCTCAGTGACGCCGGCCGGAATCTTGACGTTGAGCTCCTTGCCCGTCGGCAGCCGGACGCGCTTCTCGCCGCCCTTGACCGACTCTTCCAGCGAGACGGACATGGCGACATTCACGTCGAGATCGAGCCCGACGCCGCCGGTGTCGAATTCGAACTGCCCGGCGCCGCCGGCCCCAGGCCGGGCGCCGCGCACCCCGCCGCCGAACATGCTGTTGAGGATATCCTCGAACGCGCCGCCGCCCTGGCCGGGACCGCCGCCGGAGCGGAAAGTATAGCTTTCGAACCCGCCGGGGCCGGCGCGGCCGCGCGGCCCGCCACCGCCCGGAAAACCCTGGAAGCGCGGCTTGCCGTCGGCGTCGATCTCGCCGCGGTCGAACTGCTTGCGCTTGTCCTCGTCGCCGATGATCTCGTTCGCCGAGTTGATCTCGGAGAAGCGCTCGGCGGCTTTCGGGTCGTCCTTGTTGCTGTCGGGATGATGCTTCTTGGCAAGCTTGCGATAGGCGCTCTTGATCGCGGCAGCGTTGGCGCTCCGCGGCACCCCCAAGACCTCATAGGGGTCGCGCATCCGTCACGTCTCCTTCAAGAAATCGAATTGTTCAAAGGGCTCCCCGCCCCACCAGGGATTCATGTGGGAAGAGAGTGGCATTTTTGCAACTAGGGGCGCGCGCCGAATCCTAGCTCCGCCACGGCTTTAGCGTATGAATCTCCCAACGGCCACGGGTGCTTTGGCAGCCGGCGCCCTGGAGCCAGCTTTCGGTCGCCCCGTTGACGTAGCTCGCCAGGAAATCGCGGCATTTGCGGCCGTCCTCGGCGGCATAGGACTGCGCGATCGGCGTCACCGAACCGCGCGCGCCGGTCTCCGGATTCTCCCAATGCTGGCTGGAATCCCTGTCGCCCTTGCTGAGGACGTCGGAGGCGGCGTTGCGGGCGAAGGCGAGATCGGTCTCGGTCGGCGGGGCGTCCTTCGCCGGCCGCGCGATCGAACCGGTGAGGTCGCTGTCGTCGGCCTTGGCGTAGGCACTCTTGTCATTGCGGGAAAAGCTGCATCCTCCGGCACCGAGCCCGATGAGAATGATCGTCATGACAAAGCCGGACGGCCGGATCGCCGATAGGCCAACGCGTCCCCATGCCCTATATAGGGCGGTAGCGGACGACAACGCGTTTTGGGCCGCGGGACGCAACTCGGACTCCAGACATGACCGACACGACCTCGATGAAACACCAGACACCCTTAACATCCGGTGATTTCACCGCCGCCGACGAGCCATTTGCACTGTTCGAGGCCTGGCTGAACGAGGCCATCAAGAGCGAGCCGAACGATCCGAACGCCATGGCGCTCGCAACCGTCGACCCCGACGGCTTGCCTGACGTGCGCATGGTGCTGATGAAAGGCTTCGATACCGAGGGTTTTGTCTTCTACAGCCACATCGCCAGCCAGAAGGGCCGCGAACTCGCCTCAAATCCTAAGGCAGCGTTACTTTTTCACTGGAAGTCGCTGCGCCGTCAGGTCCGCATCCGCGGCAACGTGACGCCGGTGACCGAGGCCGAGGCCGACGCCTATTTCGCCACCCGACCCAAGCAGGCCCAGATCGGCGCCTGGGCGAGCAAGCAGTCGCAAGAGCTGGAGAGCCGCTTCGCCTTCGAGCAGGCGATCGCGAAGGTCGCGGCCAGATACGTCATCAGCGAAGTGCCGCGGCCGCCGGGCTGGAGCGGCTGGCGCATCACGCCCTCACGTATCGAGTTCTGGCACGACCGCCCGTTCCGATTGCACGACCGCATCGAATTTCGCCGTGACGCGGCCGGCCAGAAGTGGTCCAAGACGCGCATGTACCCCTAAGCTTTAGGCCGACCTGAAAGATGTCCATGCCGCATTCGTCCAATGCGCCGCGCCGCACACTGCTCCTGACCGGAGCCAGCCGCGGCATCGGCCACGCCACCGTGATCCGCTTCTCCTCGGCGGGCTGGCGCGTCATCACCTGCTCGCGGCATCCCTTCCCGGAAGACTGCCCGTGGGACGCGGGACCCGAGGACCACATCCAGGTCGACCTCGGCAATCCCGAGGACACCGCGCGCGCGATCAGCGAGATCCGCAGCCGGCTGGAGGGCGGCACGCTGCATGCGCTGGTCAACAACGCCGCGATCTCGCCGAAGGGCACGGGCGGCTCCAGGCTCGGCTCGGTCGACACCGATCTCGAAACCTGGACGCACGTCTTCCACGTCAACTTCTTCGCGCCGATCATGATGGCGCGCGGGCTGATCGAGGAGTTGAAGGCGGCCAGGGGCTCGGTGGTGAACGTCACCTCGATCGCGGGCTCGCGCGTGCACCCGTTCGCGGGCGCCGCCTACGCCACGTCGAAGGCCGCGCTCGCATCGCTGACGCGCGAGATGGCGTCCGATTTCGGCCGCGTCGGCGTCCGCGTCAACGCGATCGCACCGGGCGAGATCGACACCTCGATCCTGTCGCCGGGCACCGAGAAGATCGTCGAACAGCAGATCCCGATGCACAGGCTCGGCACCCCCGACGAAGTGGCAAAAATCATCTACGTGCTGTGCACGGACACTTCGTCCTACGTCAACGGCGCCGAGATCCACATCAACGGCGGCCAGCACGTGTAGTCCGTTCGCGTCATTGCAGTGACGGAGCAAGGGCGACAACCTCGCTCTCTCGTGTCCCGGACGCGTTGCGGCACGCAGTGACGCTGCGCTGCGTCCGGGGCATGAGAGCGGAGTGTGGCGCATGCTCTTTCCACGTCTTCATTGCGATGCTCCAGTGCACATCCCAGCGGCGGTGCCGGGGCAAAGGCGCATAGCGCCGTGCCCACGAATTTAAGCAATGCGGGAGAGTGGTGGGCATGCTGCGCTTTGCCCACCCTACGAAATCGAGATTGTGGCACGCAGTTCAAGTCGCAGACACGGCATCGCGGCCTCGCGGCTGAATTCGCCCGAGCTTTGCTTGGTCTCGCTACCCTCTAAATCCAAGAGGGCGCAGGGAAGGCCGGGTGCTGGCTCGCACCCGCGGTCCGCTGCGCGAAATGCACACGCAGGAAGAACCGCACAGCAGCATACAGGTGGTGCCGATCACTCGGCCTTCCCTGCGCGGTGGTTGGACGGCTTATGCCGTGATCTCCCGGGAGCCGACCATTCCTTCTGGCCTCCCTCGCCCCGCGAATTTGGATGATGCAGTCTGCCCGGTTGGGCTCGCTCGCACCTTCGCAGGACTTGACCGTAGCAACGACGGCCAGGACCACACGGTTTTGCCGTACGCACGGCCCGCCATTTCGCCGCAGTTTTTCCAGGCCCTGTCGACGAAGCCGGAAACTTACAGACGAGACGAAGCCTAGCAGCGCCGCTCATCCGCACGAAGCCTCGGGCTCACAGGGACTACCCGCCCTGCCCGCGCCTCTCATGCCGACGCTGCCGCGTCCACCGCAAGCCCGGCTCGCGATGCGTGACGACACATGATCGCCCCTCTTGGGTGAGCCGGGATGGACGACACATACGCCGAAACCGAATTTCGGTAAAGTGGAATATTTTTGGCGAAGCGGATTGACAGAGCGCGACACAGGCCCCGTTTTGGCTGGATGGACGGTTCAGTCGCTCTCCAGCGCACCCGCCAATCGGACGTCACAGCCGATTGTCTTGAAAAGAAAGGGAAGCAAGGCGATCCAGACAACGCCGCCGCAAGACCTGGATCGCCCTCGCCTTCCGTTCCTCAATCGATTCGAATCCGACGTGACCTGTCGCGCGGCCGCGGAGCGGCCGTGCTGAATGCGGTCGAGCAGTCGTCGTCGTTCTCACCGTCGAGCAGCGGAGCACCACAGTGCCGGCACATGCGTGCCGACATCGACGACGCCTTGCCGCTCGCCAGGACCTGACGATAGTTCGCCAGGTCGATGACGTTGCGGGGCGACGTTATGTGTTTTTCAACCATGGTTGTTCCTCGCGGCTACGCACTGCTTATCGCAGACAAGTTTCGCGCAAACGTTCAGCCCACCGCTCAAATTTTACCGGAGGAATTGCGGCACGGCGAACACATCACGGCGCGGCCTCAATCCCGATCTATTCTGCGACACGATTCACCGTGTCTGTGCGACCGGCGTAAGGTCTCGGTAGCTATTTTCCGAGCGCGACGAGATCAGAGCCACTTCTTCCACTTGAAGAGCCAGTACGGAAGAATCGCGGCGACGAGCATCATCACCAGCGCCATCGGATAGCCGTGCGCCCATTCGAGTTCCGGCATCATCTTGAAGTTCATGCCGTAGATCGAGGCGATCAGCGTCGGCGGCATCAGCACGACGGCCATGACCGAGAACAACTTGATGATGTTGTTCTGCTCGAGATTGACGACGCCGAGCATGGCATCGAGCACGAAGGTGATCTTGCTGGAGAGATAGGAGGCGTGGTCGGTCAGCGAGGAAACGTCACGCTGCATGGTCTTGAGCTGCTCGCGCATGTCCTTCGACCATTTCACACCCTCCACCACCGCCGAAAGGAAGGTGACGACGCGGCCGATCGACACCAGGCTCTCGCGAACCTTCGAGGTCAGATCGCCCTTGCGGCCGATCGAGATCAGGATCTGGGAATATTGCTTGGCGTGACCGTGGCGCTCGCTCTCGGGCTCGAAGATGTCGTGGCTGACCTGGTCGATCTCGGCGCCGCAGCGTTCCAGGATGTCGGCGCAGCGGTCAATCACGGCGTCCAGCAGCTCCATCAGCACCATCTCGCCGGTAATGGAGGGCGTGCAGGAGCGGGCGAGCTTGGCCTCGACCAGAGCGAACGGCTTCGGCAGGTCGTAGCGCACCGTCACCAGGCGGTGGTCGCCGAGGATGAAGGTCACCGCCGTGGTCCTGGGCATGTCGGTATCGGAGTGGCACATCAGCGTCGCGGTCATGTAGCGCGCGCCGTTCTCGATATAGAGACGGCTGGAGATCTCGATCTCCTGCATGTCTTCCCGGGTCGGGATGGCGATGCCGGCGAGCCGCTCCACCGCCTTGTCCTCGGCCGCGCTCGGGTTGACGAGATCGATCCAGACCGCGCTTTCGGGCAACGCGGTGAGATCTTCGATGACAACCTTCTTCAGGACGGACTCGGAGGGAACAAACACCGAAAACATGCACGACTCCAGCGAACCTGCGACAGAATGACAGCCCTTAGCGCGATTCTGACAAGTTCACGATGACAACCACATTAACGGAGCGTTTGCATTTGTGGCGGTGACATGGCTCAACTGTGGCACGGAATCGACAGTCCGGCCCCCTTTGCCCAAAAATCTTCACGGGGCCGCAAAATTTGCGGCAGAAAAGCCACAGCTTGGGTCTCGCAGCGCGGGATAAGGCCTTCAGTGCTGGAATTGTGGCAGATATCAACGATAATGGGATTAACGGAGTCGAGGAACTTGGGCGGTAAGCTCAGGCCTTCCGCACGGTATTGTTTTGATTGGAACCAAATCATGTCGTCGCTGAAAGTTAAGTTAGGAATTCTGGCCGCCGGCCTGATGCTGTCGGGCTGCATGCAGGCCACGCATTTCGAGGCGACCGACACCAAAGCCTTCAAGCCGAAGGACAAGGAACTGCTCGCCAAGGTTCGGTACGAGAACACCCCGGTTGCGGAGCCGTTCCGCCGCGCCATCGTCCAATACCACCGCAAGGAATCGCCGGGCTCGATCGTGGTCGATTCCGACAATCACTACCTCTATTACGTGCTGGATGGCGGCAAGGCGATCCGTTACGGCATCACCGTTGGCGAAGAGGCCATGGCTTGGTCGGGCATCGCCAAGGTGGGCAGCAAGACCGAGTGGCCGGCCTGGCACCCCACCCCCGGCGAGATTTCGCGCCTGGGCGTGCCGACCTATGTCGCACCCGGCCCGGACAATCCGATGGGCTCTCGCGCGATTTACCTCTATTCCGGCGGGAAAGACACGTTGTTCCGCATCCACGGCACCAACCAGCCGGAATATATCGGCGCTTCGATCTCCTCGGGCTGCATCCGCCTGACCAACGAGGACGCGATCGATCTCTATGATCGCGTCAAACTCGGCACCCTCGTCGTGGTGCTCGAGCCGAAGCACGGCGATTCGCCCTACAATTCGCGGCTGGCGCTCGGCGGCAGCCAGACCGGCCAGGCGGGCAGCTACTGATCGCCTGCTGATCTCTGAGATCCAAAAGCGCCGGTTTCACCGGCGCTTTTTTGTTGCCGGCTTGCGCGGCTGGGACTTGCTGCCGTCGGCCGCCGGCTTTTTCGCAGGCGCCGCGGACTTCTCCGCCGCCTCGTCGTCAGCTCCTTCCTTTTCTTCAGACTTGGCCCCAGGCTTGGCCTCGGGCTTGACCTCGGGCTTGACCTCGGGCTTGGCCGCGACCTCGCGCGGTGGCGCCTCCTCGGGGCGTTCCGCCGGCAGCAGCGGGGCGACCTGCGGCAGGGGATCCCAGACGTTCCACTGGCAGATCCGGTAGTCGTTGCGCCGCTGCGCCAGGTCGAGATGGATATGGTCCTCATGGTACCAATCCGAACCCGGGCCGAGCACGGTGGAAAACCGCGCGCAAACCGAGTGCAGCACGCGCTCGCGCACGTCGCGCGACATGGTGCGATCGGTGAGGCCGATCGACTGCCCGTTGGCCAGCTTGATGGCCCGGACGTCGAGGGCGTTGGCCTTGCCGTGCTCGGACAGCAGCGCGCCGACGACGCGGTTGCGGCCGCGGCACTCGAACGAATCGAAATTGTCGAGTTCGCCAATGGTCGAGCCGAGGCTGGTGGCCAGCGGCGCCATGTCCTTGCGCAGCCAATCGGCGATCGCCGACGCCATGGTGCAGCGAAGGATCGCCGCCGGCTTGACCGTCACCTTGCGCTTGTCCGGCAGCACGACGGCCTCCAGCCGCACCAGATCCTCGCCGCCACAGGCGCCGGGGCCGCGGATATCCGGAATTGAGGGCGCGATCGCGATCTCCTCGGTCAGCGCGAGACGGCAGGCCGAGACCGGCTTCTGGGCCGGCGGCGCAGCCTCGGCCGGCTTGTCGGCGCCGGACTTGTCCGCCGAAGGCTTGCTGTCCGCCTCCGGCGGGGCCTCGTCCGATGCCTTGGGCGCCTCCTGGGGGCGCGGTCGCGGCAGCGGAATCCGGGCGGAATGAACCGCGGGGCGCGACCGTGGTGCAGCGATACCGAAGATATCCAGCGGGGATGTGTATTTTCGCGCCTCTGCCCTCTCGGCGAGCACGAGCGACAGCCCGAGCGCAGCGGTAACCATTGCCGCGCCAGCGGACATATAGCCGCGACAAGACCATTTGCGGCGAAAGTCCGGCAGGCTAAAACTCATGACAATTCTTTGGCCCAACGCTGAGAGCGACAACGCGCCCAGCGACTTCTCGGAGGAACGTCGGAATGCTTGGTTTGATGCAAGATTGGCCCCTGCTCTGCCACCGGATCATCGAACACGCCGCCAAAATTCATGGCAAGCAGGAGGTGGTTACTCGCTCGGTCGAGGGACCGATCCATCGCACCAATTACGCCGAGATCCACAAGCGCGCGCTCAAGGTCTCGCAGATGCTGGAGCGCGACGGCATCAAGCTCGGCGACCGTGTCGCAACGATTGCCTGGAACACCTGGCGCCATCTCGAGGTGTGGTACGGCATCATGGGGATCGGCGCCATCTGCCATACCGTCAATCCCCGCCTTTTCCCCGAGCAGATCGCCTGGATCATCAACCATGCGCAGGACCGCATCGTGATGACCGACATCACCTTCGTTCCGGTCCTGGAGAAGATCGCCGACAAGCTGACAAGCGTGGAACGCTACGTCGTGCTCACCGACAAGGCGCACATGCCGCAGACGACGCTGAAGAATGTGGTCGCCTACGAGGACTGGATTGCGGAGGCCGACGGCAAATTCAAATGGAAGGACTTTGACGAGAACACGGCAGCCGCGATGTGTTACACGTCGGGCACGACCGGTGACCCGAAGGGTGTGCTGTATTCGCATCGCTCCAACGTGCTGCATGCGCTGATGGCCAACAATGTCGACGCGCTCGGCACCAGTGCGTCCGAGACGATGCTGCCGGTGGTTCCGCTATTCCACGCCAACAGCTGGGGCATCGCCTTCTCCGCGCCCTCGCAGGGCACCAAGCTGGTCATGCCCGGCGCCAAGCTCGACGGCGCCTCGGTCTACGAGCTGCTCTCGACCGAGAAGGTGACGCACACCGCCGGCGTGCCCACGGTGTGGCTGATGCTGCTCCAGCACATGAGTGCCAATAATCTCAAGCTGCCGGAACTGAAGATGGTGATCTGTGGCGGCTCGGCGATGCCGCGCTCAATGATCAAGGCCTTCCTCGACATGGGCTCGAACGTGCGTCACGCCTGGGGCATGACCGAGATGAGCCCGATCGGCAGCGTCGCGGCGCTGAAGCCGCCGTTCCAGAACGCCACCGGCGATGCGCGGCTCGACGTGCTGCAGATGCAGGGCTATGCGCCCTTCGCGGTGGAGATGAAGATCACCGACGATGCCGGCAAGGAACTGCCCTGGGACGGCACGACCTTCGGCCGCCTCAAGGTCTCAGGCCCGGCCGTCGCCAAGGCCTATTTCCGGATCGACACCGACATCCTCGACGAGGACGGCTTCTTCGACACCGGCGACGTCGCGACCATCGACGAGGCCGGCTACATGCGGATCACCGACCGCTCCAAGGACGTGATCAAGTCCGGCGGCGAGTGGATCTCCTCGATCGACCTCGAAAACCTCGCGGTCGGCCATCCGGCCGTGGCGGAAGCCGCCGTGATCGGCGTGTTCCACCCCAAATGGGACGAGCGGCCGCTCCTGATCGTGCAGCTCAAGCAGGGTCAGCAGGCCACCCGCGAGGACATCCTGAAATTCATGGACGGCAAGATCGCCAAATGGTGGATGCCCGACGACGTCGCCTTCGTCGACGGTATTCCGCATACGGCCACCGGCAAGATCTTGAAGACCGCGCTGCGCGACCAGTTCAAGGATTACCGCTTCCCGAACGCGGCGGCGTAGCGCGCTAAGCCACGCACTGTCATTCCGGGATGGTCCGAAGGACCAGACCCGGAATCTCGAGATTCCGGGTTCGATGCTCCGCATCGCCCCGGAATGACGGGCAGTAACAGCCCGGTCTCCCTTGAATTTGCCCCCGCGCCGTGGTCTCAACGGCCCATCGTCGCGCCAGATCGGCCGGCATCGCCAAACCCCGGCAGAGCTCACTCGATGGCCCGCAGGTTTTCCGCTCCCTATCAGTCGGAGCCCGTGTCCAGCCTCGCGAGCTGGGCGCGCAATCTGGCCGTGTTCGCGGTGGTGGCGGTGGTGGTCTCGATCATAATCGTCCGCTTCGATTTCCTGGAGCCGAAGCCGGCGCTTGCGACCTTCTTCGGCGGGCTCGCGATATCAGGCCTGTCGATCCTGTTCGGGCTCGCCGGCTTTGCCGCGATCTGGCAGAACGGCTCGCGCGGCATGGCGCGCATCCTGCTCGCTTTGCTGATCGACGGGGCGATCCTCGCCTATCCCGCCTATCTGGCCTTGCAATATCGCAAGCTGCCGGCGATCTACGACATCACCACCGACCCGATCGATCCGCCGCGTTTCGACGCGCTGGCGCGCCTGCGCACCGGCGAGGGCACCAACACCGCGGTCTATGCCGGCCTCTATTCGGCGGAGCAGCAGCGCCATTTCTACCCTGATATCGAGCCCATCGAGCTCGAGATTTCCGTCGACCGCGCCTATGCGATCGCGCTCCAGCTCGTCAACAAGCGCAAATGGATCGTCATCGACGAGCGAGCACCGCAGCCGCCGCGCCGCATCGGCCGTATCGAGGCGGTGGCGCGCACGCCGATCATGGGTTTTCGCGAGGACATTTCGATAAGGTTCGTGCCGGACGGCGATGATTCCCGCGTCGACATCCGCTCGGCTTCGCGCAATTTCGACAGCGATCTCGGCAGCAATGCCGCGCGCGTCAAGAAATTCATCGACGATCTCAACACCGCCGCCGATGCCGACGCGCTCAAGCCGGTGAAGAAGACCCCGGTGGCGCCACCGAAGGCGCCGGCAAAGACGGTGAAGAAGTGACGCGATAGAGCGTCATCCCGGGGCGCGCATTAGCGCGAACTCTGGTGCGCAATTGCGCACCTGAGGATCTCGCGCCGCAACCTCTGGATACCGGGTTCGCCGCGTTGCGGCGCCCCGGAATGACGAGCTAGGCCATCCGATATGTCCCGCCGATCACGGGATCGCCATCCGTCGCCACCACGCCGCGGGCGACCAGGTCTTCCAGGTGCGCCAGCACGGAATAGCCGGCGGCCGTCGTCAGCCTCGGATCGATGCCGATATAGATCGCGCGGACCATGGTCGGGATGTCGGTCTCGCCCTTGGCGAGGCGATGCAGGATCGAGGCCTCGCGTGCCTTGCGATGACGGATCAGGAAGCGCACGAAGCGCTGGCCGTCGGGGATCTCGGGGCCATGGCCGGAGAAGTAGAGATCCTCCGCGCGTGCGGCGAGCCGATCGAGCGAGTCCATGTAGTCGATCATCGAGCCGTCGGGCGGCGCCACAATCGAGGTGGACCAGCCCATCACGTGATCGCCGACGAAGTTGAACTTTCGCTCCGGCCAGGCGAATGCCAGATGATTGGCGGTGTGCCCCGGCGTCGCCACGGCCTCGAGCCGCCAGCCGTCGCCTTCGACGACGTCGCCATGGGCGATCCGGATGTCGGGTACGAAGTCGCGATCGGAGCCGGATTCCGGATTGTGCTTCTCGCTCTCGAAACGCGGGCGCGAGGCCCGGTGCGGGCCCTCGGCATAAACCGGTGCGCCGGTCGCCTGCTTGATCCGCGCGGTGTTCGGCGAATGGTCGCGATGGGTGTGGGTGACGAAGATATGGCTCACCGTCTCGCCGCGCACGGCATCGAGCAGCGCGGCCGCATGGGCCGCATCGTCCGGACCGGGATCGATGATCGCGACATTGCCCTTGCCGACGATGTAGCTGACCGTGCCGGTGAAGGTGAACGGGCTCGGATTGTTACAGAGCACGCGGCGCACGCCGGGCCGGACTTCCTCGACGACGCCCGGCTTCAGCGGAAAGTTGCGGTTGAACGGGACGTCGTCATTGTCGGACATGGCTTCTTCTTTGTTCTTTGACGTCATTCCGGGGCGCCCAAAGGGCGAACTCTGGTGCGCAATTGCGCACCAGAGAATCTCGAGATTCCGGGTTCGATGCTTCGCATCGCCCCGGAATGACGGAGAATCAAATCAGAAAAACGCCTGAATGCCCGTGATGGCGCGGCCGAGGATCAGCGCATGGACGTCGTGCGTGCCCTCGTAGGTGTTGACCGTCTCGAGGTTATGGACGTGGCGCATCACGTGGTACTCGGCCGAGATGCCGTTGCCGCCGTGCATGTCGCGCGCGACGCGGGCGATGTCGAGGGCCTTGCCGCAATTGTTGCGCTTCATGATCGAGATCATCTCGGGCGCGAACTTGCCCTCGTCCATCAGGCGGCCGACGCGAAGCGAGCCCTGCAGGCCGAGCGCGATCTCGGTCTCCATGTCGGCGAGCTTCTTCTGCACGAGCTGGGTCGCGGCGAGCGGCTTGCCGAACTGCTTGCGGTCGAGCGTGTACTGGCGGGCGCGATGCATGCAGTCCTCGGCGGCGCCGAGCGCACCCCAGGAAATGCCGTAACGAGCGCGGTTGAGGCAGCCGAACGGGCCTTTCAGGCCGGACACGTTGGGCAGCAGCGCATCTTCCGGAACCACGACGCCGTCCATCACGACCTCGCCGGTGATCGAAGCGCGGAGCGACAGCTTGCCGCCGATCTTCGGCGCGGAGAGGCCCTTCATGCCCTTCTCCAGCACGAAGCCGCGGATCTGGTTATCGTGCGCCGCCGACTTGGCCCACACCACGAACACGTCGGCGATCGGCGCGTTCGAGATCCACATCTTGCTGCCGGTGAGGCGATAGCCGTCCGCAACCTTCTCGGCGCGGGTCTTCATGCCGGCCGGATCGGAGCCGGCATCAGGCTCGGTCAGGCCGAAGCAGCCGACCCACTCGCCGCTGGCGAGCTTCGGCAGGTACTTCTTGCGCTGGTTCTCGTCGCCATAGGCGTAGATCGGGTACATCACCAGCGAGGACTGCACCGAGTTCATCGAGCGATAGCCGGAATCGACCCGCTCGATCTCGCGCGCGACCAGGCCATAGGCGACATAGCTCGCATTGGCGCAGCCATATTCCTCCGGCAGCGTGATGCCGATCAGGCCGAGCTCACCCATCTCGTTGAAGATCTCGCGATCGGTCGTCTCTTCGAGATAGGCCTTGGTGACGCGCGGCAGCAGCTTGTCCTGGGCATAGGCGCGGGCGGTGTCGCGCACCATGCGCTCGTCTTCGGTGAGTTGCTCGTCGAGCAGGAACGGATCGTCCCACTGGAAAGAAGCCGCAGCCGGCTTGTCCTTGGCCTGAGGGCGCACGCTCATGAAACGTCCTTTCGTCTGGTTCCGTCAAAATTTGCCCGACAAACTAAAGCGCCGCGGCAACAAGTGCAATTGCATCCTGGTTTCGGTCATTCCGGGGCGCGCAACGGCGCGAACCCAGCAACGGCCTCGTCAGCTTTCGAGCTGCTCGTTGGCGACGATCTCGATGCCGAAGCCCGACAGGCCCTTGTAGTCGTGCACCGACGAGGTGAGATGCCGGATCGAGGTGACGCCGAGATCGCGCAGGATCTGCGCGCCGACGCCGACTTCGCGCCACTGGCGGTTGCGGTCTGCCTCCGTCGCGCTCTCGTCGGGCAGCGGGGCCACGGGGACACCGGCAGCGCCGTCGCGCAGATAAACCAGAACGCCACGGCCGGATTTCTTGAAGTGCTCGAGCACCGTCGCCATGCGCTTGTGGCCCGTGAAAGTGTCCTTGACGATGTTCGGCTTGTGAAAGCGCGTCAGCACGTTCTTGCCGTCACCGACGCCGTTGTAGACGAAAGCGACGTGGGCGATGGAATCGAACGGCGAACGATAGGCATAGCCCTGCAAGGGGCCGATCGGGCTTTCGGTGACGAAGGTCGAGACCCGCTCGATCAGCTTCTCGCGCGCCTGACGGTAGGCGATCATGTCCGCGATGGTGACATGCTTGAGCTTGTGCTGGGCGGCGAAGCGGGCGACCTGCTCGCCCTTCATCACGCTGCCGTCGTCGTTCATCAATTCGCTGATGACGCCGACCGGCGGCAGGCCGGAGAGCTTGCAGAGATCGACGGCGGCCTCGGTATGGCCCGAGCGCAGCAGCACGCCGCCATCCTTGGCGATCAGCGGGAAGATGTGGCCGGGCCGGGCGAAATCATTGGCGCCGACATTGGGATTGGACAGCGCGCGGCAGCAGGAGGCGCGCTCCTCGGCGGAGATGCCGGTGCCGCCATCGGGCTTGTAGTCGATCGACACCGTGAAGGCGGTGGTGTGCGCGGAATCGTTGTGGGCCACCATCGGATCGAGCCGCAGGCGGCGCGCGTCCTCGGTGGTCACAGGCGCGCAGACGATGCCTGACGTATGGCGGATGATGAACGCCATCTTCTCGGCGGTGCAGAGCGAGGCGGCGACGATCAGATCGCCCTCGCCCTCACGGTCCTCGTCGTCGGTGACGACCACGAGCTCACCCCGGGCAAAGGCCTGCAAGACTTCCTGGACGCTATCGGGCATGTCCCAATCTCTATCGGTTATGCCGGGAGGCTTAGCCGGACTTGGGCCGGGGCGCTAGTGTCCTGGACGCAACCGCATATGCCTGACGGCAGGTCTGCCAAGGTGGACAGGCTTGCACCGAAGATACCAGGGATATAGGCGCGGATTGCCGGGGTGGAAGGCGGCCGGTCCCCGTCAGGGTAGCACTTCGCGGCGCTCGCCGAGCCGCTGGTCGAGCTCGGCGCGCTTGTCGGTCAGCAGGCCGGCCTGCGCGGCCTCAATGACCGTGAACAGCTCATGAGCGTCGCTGAGCCGGGTTACGGTGACGTAGCTGGCGCCGGCCGCATAGAGCTCCTCCACGTCCGACAGGAGATCGGCCGTGGCCACGATCAGGGCGGTCGGATTGAGCGCGCGGACGTGGCGGACCAGCTTCTCGTTGCTGGCGCCCTTCAGCAGCGAATCCGGCACGCTGAGGATGATCATCTCGGACTTGCCGACGCCGGCATGGAGCAGCGTATCCGCGCTGCTGATGTCGCCATAGATCACGTGCAGGCCGCGCGACAGCAACGTCTGGTACACATTGGGGTTGAAATCGACCACGGTGATCTGCTCGAGCAGCACCGGCGTCTGCCGTTCGATCTCGGCCAGCAGCGCGCTCGCCGCACGGAAAAAGCCGAGGATGACGATACGGCGGGCCTCGCCATGGCCGCCCTCATGCCCCTCCTCGGCATGGCCGTTGCCGTGGTCGAGGTCGCGCAGGCCGATCCGCTTCAGGGGGCCGATCGCCCAGCGGGTGATCTCGTCGCTGCGGCTCATCGCGAAGGTCGAGAGCACCGCGAGCACCACGAAGGCGAAGGAGGCGGCATTCGCCGTCTGCGCTGAGATATGGTGATCGGCGACGCCGGTCTGGATCACCACCAGCGAGAACTCGGAGATCTGCGCGAGGTTCAGCGCCGGCAACAGGCTGGCGCGCAGGCCCTGCTTCATCAGATAGAGCGGCGTGAAGGTGGTGACGAGGCGGCTCACGACCGTGAAAGCCGCGATCATCAGCGCCAGCCCGATCACGGAGAGGCCGGGGACTGGAATGGTCATGCCGAGCGCGACGAAGAACAGGGTGATGAAGAAGTCGCGCAGCGTGGTGACCTTGGCGGTGACGTCGAGCGCGTAGGGAAAGGTCGAGAGCGAGACGCCGGCGATCAGGGCGCCCATCTCGCGCGACAGCGACAGCCGCTCGGCGGTCTCGGCGACGAGAAAGCACCAGGCCAGCGCGCCGAGCAGGATCAGCTCGGGCCGCCGGGCGATCTGGTGGAACAGCCGCGGCAGCACGTAGCGGCTGATCAGCAGAGCTGCGGCGACCAGCACCGCGACACGGCCGATCGAGAGCAGGATGACGCTGGCCTGCAGATTGGCAAGGCTCGGCTGCACCGCCAGGAACAGGATGGCGAAGATGTCCTGCAGCACCAGCACGCCGAGCGTGATACGCCCTGGCAGCGTGTCGAGCTCGCGTTTCTCGTAGAGCACCTTGACGATGATGACGGTGCTCGACAGCGCGCAGGCGACGCAGAGATAGACCGCATCGAAGTGCCCGCCGCCGAGCGACAGGCCGATGCCGACGAAGAACAGGACCCCGAGCAGGCAGCCGCCGAGCAGCTGGCCGCCCGCCGCGAACAGGATCACCTTTCCCGCCCGCACGATCTTCTTCAGGTCGATCTCCAGGCCGATCATGAACAGCATGAAGATCAGGCCGAGCTCGGAGATGACGCCGATCGATTCCTGCGAATGGACCCAGCCGGCGCCGAATGGACCTATGCAAAAGCCGGCGATAAGATAGGCCAGAATGAGCGGCTGCCGGGAGAAATGGGCGAGCAGGCCCAGCATCCAGGCAAACAGAATACAGAGAGTGATGTCGCGAATGAGCTCGTGCATGCCAAATTGGTCCGTTTTGCCGCACCCTAGAGACGGGTTGCGGCGCGGCAAGCGAGCAATTCGTCACATGCGAAAAGGGCTGTTCGCAGCAATGCTGTTATGCCCCCTCGCCTTTGCCGTGCCCGCCGCCGCACAATCCAAGGTCAATATTGAACAGAACTTCGCCGATTCCCTCATCGCGCTGCCGAAGGAGGAACTCGCAATCTCCGGTGGATTCTACGTGCCTGCCTATTCCAGCGTCGCAATGAGCCAGGGCAAGCTGCGCGTCGACTTCTCGGTGACCTTGAGTGTTCACAACGCCTCCGAGACGCAAGCACTGGTGATCAAACGCATCGCCTATTTCGACACCGCAGGCAAGCAGGTCGAGAGCTATCTGAAGACGCCGGTGGCCGTGAGGCCACTTGCCACCGTCTCGATCTTCATTCCGACCGATGACGTCCGCGGCGGGACCGGGGCCAATTTCCTGGTCGACTGGGCCGCGACAGGCGAGATCGCCGAGCCCGTGGTCGAGGCCCTGATGGTTGGCGGCGTCGCCAATGCGCATTACGCTTTCATCAGCCAGGGCCGTCCGACTAGGACGGCTGGCAAGAAGTAAGGCTGGCCGGCGCAACGCCGGCGGGCTCAACAAGAACAAAACGAGGAACGCCCCCATGACGTCCAGCTTCGATTTCGCACCCCTGTTTCCGGCAGGGCTGCCGGCCCCTTCCGCGCGCTGGACGGGCCTTGCCAAGTACAGTTTCGTGGGCGGCAACAACGATTCGGAGCAACTGCCGCTCGAGGGCCTGATCGAGGCGACCACCTCAGCGTTACAGCGCGAAGGCCGGTCGCTCGCGACCTACGGGCTGGCGCATGGCCCGCAGGGCTACCTGCCCTTGCGCGAATTCCTGGTGACGAAGCTCAAGCGCGATGCCGGCATCACCTGCACCGTCGACGATCTCCTGATCGTGTCCGGCTCGCTCCAGGCGCTCGACCTCGTCAACGCGACGCTGCTGACCCGCGGCGACACCGTGATCTTCGAGCAGGACAGCTATCAGGGCTCGCTGACCCGCCTGGCACGGCTCGGCGTCATTGTAGCAGGCGTCCCCCTCGACAAGGACGGCATGCGCATGGACGCGCTGGCCTCGACGCTGGCTGACCTGAAGAGTCGCGGGATCCGGCCGAAATACATCTACACCATTCCGACGGTGCAGAACCCGACCGGCAGCATCATGCCCGAGAGCCGCCGCACCGAGCTGGTACGGCTCGCGACCGAGTATGGCGTGCCTGTCTTCGAGGACGATTGCTATGCCGACCTCGTCTGGTCAGGACAGCGGCCGCCGGCGATTCATGCGATGAGCGAGAGCGGCGGCGTGATCCATATCGGCTCGTTCTCCAAATCGATCGCGCCGGCGCTACGCGTCGGCTTCATCGTGGCGCCCTGGGAGGTGATGTCGCGGATGCTGGCGCTGAAGACGGATGCGGGCTCCGGGGCGCTGGAGCAGATGGTGCTCGCCGCTTATTGCAAGCCGCATTTCGCAAGCCACGTGCCGGCCCTGACCAAGGCGCTGCGCACCAAGCTCGACACGCTGATGGAGGCACTGAACGAGCAGTTCGGGACGGCCGCCGAGTTCGAGGAGCCCAAGGGCGGCATCTTCCTCTGGGTGAAGCTGCCCGAACAGGTCGATACGCTGAAACTCTATCAGGCCGCACTCGCCGCCGGCGTCTCGATCAATCCGGGGCCGGAATGGTCGACCGACAAGAGCCATTCCCGCTCGCGGCTCAGGCTGTGCTTTGCAAGCCCGACGCATCAGCAGATCCGCGAAGGCGTCGCCGTGCTGGCCGAGGTGTGCCGCAAGGAATTCGGCGTCCCGGCCCGGAGTGCCAATGTGGAGAAGCGGGCCTAGCCTTATTGTTTGGGCATGGTCCTGCCGGAAAACCGCTACGCCGTTTGCGCTGACGCGGCCCTTCGGGTCGGGATCATGCTCGGATCAGGCCGCCTGTGGCTGGCTGCCGTGGATCGCGGAGGCCAGCCGCAGCAAGAGGACGATCGAGACGTTGCCCTTGCCGGCCTCGATCTGTGCGATATAGCGCTCGGAAATCCCGGAACGGCGAGCCAGCTCGCGGCGCGACAGGTCGCAGCGCATGCGCGAGGACCGCAAGCGATCGCCCAGCTCGGTCAGAAACGCGGTCTCGGAATAAGGCGGCACGGCGCAGCTCCCCGGCAGCACTTCGCCCGCAAAATCCATGACTTGATTCAGCATTGGTCTATCCAGGTTCGCCTTCGGGAAACGCCATCCTACCCCGGAAACGACCGGCCTCATTGACGCGGATCAAATTCGCGAGCGATCGGCGGCGGCCATGGACGGAAGCGGGCGGAATGCTACACTTTGGAATTCTTCGAGGCGGGGTTTCTTCAGGACATGACGCGTTGTTTGAGCCGCTGGATCGCGGCTGCGATGCTGTGGGCGGCGATCACCTCCACGGCAGGTGCCGAGACGTTGACCGCGACGGTCGAGCAATGGGGCCTGCTCGGCTCGTGGGCGGTCGATTGCGCCGTCCGGCCCGACCGCGACAAGGGCGCGCTCCTGACTTACGAAATCCGGAAGGACGGCCGGGTGATGTACCGGCGCAATTTCGGCGAGGCCAAGGACGAGAACGAGGTCGTGTCGGCCAGGGTCGGCGCCGAGGGCCTGCTCAATGTGATGGTGTACTTCCCCTCGCTGCACCAGACCCGTGAGTTCGGGCTGCTGCTGGCGAAGGACGGCAGCCTGCGCGCGATCTACAATCGCAGCGAGCGCGGCGAGTACACGATCAGGGACGGCAAATACGTCGCCACCGGCGCGCCGACGCCGGCGCAGCAACGCTGCGATTAGTCACCTGAACAGCTGTTCAGAATTCTCCCGCGTTTCCTCCGGAACGTTCGCGCGAATGCGCGGTTTAAATGTGCATTCGATTGGAGGAGGACATCATGAAGAAGCTTGGTTATGTGGTTGCGGCTCTGGGTGCGCTTGTGATCGCGGCGCCGACGCTGGCGAACGCGGAGACGGTGGTGATCAAACGCGACGGCTATCACCATCACCATCACGGCCCCTACGGCGCCCGCGCCGAATTCCGCGGCCATCGCGACTACGGCTGGCATCGCGGCCACCATCGCGACAAGGTCGTGGTGATCAAGCGCAGCCATCGTCACCATCACTGGGACTAACCGAGACGCATATGGAAATGGCCCCTCACGGGGCCATTTTGCGTGTCGTCAGTCTTGTAGGGTGGGCAAAGCGAAGCGTGCCCACCGCTTCCATAGTGATTGAGAGGTGGTGGGCACGGCCCAAGTGCGCCTTTGCCCACCCTACGATTCCTGCCATTCGCGTTTGAAACGAAGCTAATCCCACGCCGGCGCGAAGCCCGGATTGACACAGCGGCGGTCCTTCGGCAGCGCCGCGATCTTGTTGCGGTCGGCATCGTCGAGCGTGATCTTCAGCGCATCGAGATTGGCCTGCTGGCTCTCCCGGCGCGAGGCCTTCGGAATCGCGGCGATGCCGTCCTGGTCGAGCAGCCATTTCAGTGCCACCTGCGCAGCGGTTGCGTTGTGCCTGGCGCCAATCTCGGCCAGCACCGGGTCCGAGGCAATGCGCCCTTGCGCGAGCGGACAATAGGCCACCAGCGGGATCGACTTCGCGGCGAGATAGGCCAGCACCTTCGATTGATCGAGCATCGCGTGATATTCGATCTGGTTGCAGGCGATCGGAGCCCTGATGTCCTCGACCACGGTCTTGAGCAGCGCCGTGGTGAAGTTGGCAACGCCAATCGCCCGCGTGCGCCCCTCCTGCTTCAGCTTCATCAGTGTCTCGAACACCGCGCCCCAGTTCGCAGCCTTCGACGGCCAGTGCACGAGATAGAGATCGACATGATCGAGCCTGAGCTTGTTCAGGCTGGCATCGAAGGCACGCCGGATCGCGTCGGGGCTGAGGTTCTCATGCCAGACCTTGGTCGTGACGTGCAGCTCGCCGCGCGGCAGGCGAGCCGCGGCAAGGGCAGCGCCGATAGATTCTTCGTTGGCGTACATCTCGGCGGTGTCGATGTGGCGATAGCCGATCGACAGCGCGCTCTCGACCGCGGCACGGCACGCATCGCCCTGCATGCGAAAGGTGCCGAGGCCGAGCTTGGGCATGCTGATGCCCTGGGTCTTCAGATTGTCCATGAACAGGCTCCTGACGTCGTTCAACCCGCTGGATGCACGCGGCGTTGCCGCGTGAGCAGACTCTTTGGTGATGGAAAAGAGGTGGCGGGAGCGAGCAGCATAGCCCGGCACGAGCAGCGCGGCCAATCAAGATCGGGTTAGAGGCGCGCCAGGCCTATCCTTCGTCATGGCGGGGCCCGCGCACAGAGTATCCGCCCCTCACGAATGCTGCGCCACCACGGCCGGGCGGATCTGCTGTTGCGGCACGATATCGACCGACCAGAGGTCGCAATTGTCGACGTCCTTCAAGGTCACAGTCATCACGCCGCTGGCGCCGTCGATGTCGACGCGGCCGAAGAACTGCAGGCCGAAGCAGGGCGCGAGGTTCTCGCCCTGCGCCGCGCTACAGCCATTCTGGTACATCGCGACCGGACCAAAGGTGTTGTCGAGTTCGCCCGGGCCCCAGGTGCCGGCGTGCAGCGGGCCGGAGACGAACTCCCAGAACGGCTCGAAGTCTTGAAACTGCGCCTTGCCGGGATCGTAATGGTGCGCGGCGGTGTAATGCATATCGGCGGTGAGCCAGACGATATTGCGCACGCCAGCGCGCTTGATGGAGGCCAGAAGGTCGGCGATTTCGTGCTCGCGCCGGTCGGGCGGCCCATCGCCGAGCGCGACGGCGTCCAGGCTGACCAGGCCGATCGGCAGGTCGGCCGCAATCACCTTCCAGGTCGCGCGCGAGGCCGCGAGCTCGCGCTTCAGCCAGGCGAGTTGCTCGGCACCCAAAATCCAGCCGCGGTGATCGCCGCCCTTGTTCCAGCTGTCGTCGCGATAGCTGCGCATGTCGATCATGAAGACGTCCAGCAGCGGGCCGTAGGCGATCTTGCGATAGACCCGGCCTTGCGGCGCGCCGATATCGCGGATCGGCATGAAGTCGAAGAAGGCGCGGCGGGCGCGCGCGACCAGGCGCGGGGTGCCGTCGTCCTCATGACCGGCCTCGTCATGGCTGCCGGCCGGCGACCAGTCGTTGGTGACCTCGTGGTCGTCCCATTGCGCGAACATCGGCACCTCGGCGTGGAAGGCGCGAAAATTCTCGTCGAGATGGTTGTATTTGTAATTGCCGCGAAACTGCGCCAGCGTGTGCGCGACCTCGGATTTTTCCTCGGTCACGAGGTTGCGCCAAATCTCGCCGTTCGGCAGCTTCTGCTCGGAAGGAACCGTGCAGTCGGCGTAGATGTGATCGCCGGAGTGGATGAAGAAATCCGGACGGTTGTCGAGCATGGTGCGATAGCTGCTATAGCCGCCGCGCGAAATGTCGATGCCCCAGCCCTGCCCCGCGACATCCCCGGACCACAGGAACGAGATCGACCGGCCCGCGGCCGGCGCAGTGCGAAAATGGCCGACGCGGCTTTCGCCGGCAATGCCGGTCGCGATGTCGTCGAAGCTCACGCGGTAGAAGATATCCTGGCCGGGCGGCAGATCGTTCAGCAGCAGCTTTGCGGTGAAATCCGCATCAAGCACAGCGTCGCGCGAAGCTGACGCGATGATGGTCTTGAAGCTCTCGACGGACGAGCATTCCACCTGCATCCGCGCGGGCCGGTCGGCGTGCGCCCAGATCACGGCGGAGTCGCCAGAGACGTCGCCGGACTGGATACCGCCCGCGATCTGCGGCCGATCGGCGGCGCGGCTGAGGCGTGGCGTTGCGAGCGTGCCGAGCGAGGCGACGGCGAGGCTGGAGGTCGAGCGGACCAGGAATTGCCGCCGGGTCCATGCGCGCGAAGCGCGGAGCGTTGCCATTCAGGAAACCTTCGTCGAATCGCGACGGAAGGTGCCTGCGCTCCTTGACTCCTACCCTTACGGTTTCTTGACCCCGCGCCTACGGTTTTGCGACGTGCCGATGACGGGCACGGCCGCAGCCGAGGCGACAGTCTGCTCCCTCGCCCCGTTCTTACGGGGCCGCGACAAACTTCGCTTGCGTTGAGAGGGCTGGGGTGAGGGGCTGTCTCCGCGAAGATGGTGAGAGCTGGACTCGCGGAGAGTCCCCCTCACCCGGAATCTGCGCTCCGCGCAAATTCCGGCCTCTCCCCGCATGCGGGGAGAGGCGAAACAAGCGTCTAGCGCTGCCAGTTGCAGATGCCGCCGGAACGGCACGGCCAGGTCTGGATGCGGGTATCTCTCGCCTGTGCATCCAGCGGATTGCCGCGGCGGTGCGCGAGCTTGGCGCGGGCTGCACCGCGCGGCTGCACGGGCTTGGCGTGCGCGACCTTCGGCTGGGCCACGTGCACGCGCTCGGCCGCGACCTTCTTCGGCACGTCGACCGGCTCGGCGCGCGCGTGCGCGTCATTGCCGCCGCGCGCTTCGAGGGCGACCGGCGCGAATTGCGTTTCGGGCCCGAGTCGTTTCGGCGACAGAACGGCCTTCGAAAGGTCGAGGCCGAGATATTCGTCTGGCTTGTAGTCGTCAGCGCGCGCGAAGCCGCCCCATGCGATCACGAGGGCAACAGCAACTGCAAAAGGAACACTTTTCAGGACCACGGACGCCTCCTGAAATTGATTCTGAAAGAGGTAATTTACCTCTATTTAGGAGGCGTCGCGCGCAATTCCAGCGGCCAAGTGCCGCCGTGGTTAAGAAGTTGACGGTGTCAGGCGACCTTTCGCGTCGCCCCCGTCCCATCCAGGAACCCCATCAAACGGCTGCGGATGATCTGTTCCGCCTCGCTCATGATGCGATCGACGAGTTCCTTGCAGGAGGGGATGTCGTGGATCAGGCCGGCGACCATGCCGCAGCTCCAGGCGCCAGCGTCCATCTGTCCCTCCAGCATGATCCTGGGATAGACGCCCGCGACCTGATCGTGAATGTCGTCGATCTTCAGCTTGTCGCCCTTCTCGCGCTCGATCTCGATGAGGCGATCGACATTGGCGTTCTTCAGCACGCGCTCGGTGTTGCGCAGGCTGCGCATGATCAGGCGGGTGTCGAGCTCGGTCGCGGCGACCAGCGCATTCTTCACGTTCTGATGCACGGGCGCTTCCTTGGTGGCGATGAAGCGCGTGCCCATGTTCATGCCGGCGGCACCCAGCGACAATGCCGCGACGAGGCTGCGCCCGTCCGCCATGCCGCCGGAGGCGACGAACGGGATCTTCAGTTCCTCCGCCGCGCGAGGCAGCAGGATCATGTTGGGAATGTCGTCCTCGCCGGGATGACCGCCGCACTCGAAGCCGTCGACGCTGACGGCATCGCAGCCGATCCGCTCGGCCTTGAGTGAGTGACGCACCGAGGTGCATTTGTGGATGACCTTGATGCCCGCCGCCTTCAGCGCCGGCATGTATTGTTCGGGGCTGCGGCCCGCCGTCTCCACCGCCTTGATGCCGCCCTCGACGATGGCCGCGATGTATTCCGGGTAAGGCGGCGCCGCGAAGGTCGGCAGGAAGGTGAGGTTCACGCCGAACGGCTTGTCGGTCTTGTCGCGGCAGCGCGCGATCTCCTTCGCCAGCAATTCCGGCGTCTTCTGCGTGAGGCCGGTGATGATGCCGAGCCCGCCGGCATTCGACACGGCGGCGGCCAGCTCGGCAAAGCCGACGAAATGCATGCCGCCCTGGATGATGGGGTGCTCGATGCCGAACAGCTCGGTGATCGCGGTCTTCACTTAATTCGCCTCCCGGAATTTGCTCAGGTTGGGTTCAGTCTAGCCGGACTTTTGCGCCGCGGTCACCATTTCTCTCCGATCTCGAACGTCCCGCCACGCTTGGCATGGTCCGGCCTTCGCCTGACGACCCGCGTCGGTCAATGTCCCCGCGCCGGCGCGCCCAGCTTGATCGGCCGCAGCACGGCCGCCGTCGGGATCATCAGCACCGCAATGATCGCCAGCGTCCAGAACACGTCGATATAGGCGAGCAAATCGACCTGCTGCTGCAAGGTGCGGCCGACCCAGGCGAGCGCCTGTGACGCGGCATCGCTCGCGTTCGAGCCCTGGGCCTGGAAGTAGCGCGTCATCGCGTCGATGGTCTGCTGATAGCCGAGGTCTGACGGCGCGGCGTGCTCGATCAGGCGGCTCTGGTGGAATTGCTGGCGCTGCGCCAGAACCGTCTGCGCCAGCGCGACGCCCATGGATCCGCCGATGTTGCGGGCGACGTTGATCAGCGCAGAAGCCTGGTTGGTCTTATCAGGCGGCACGCCATCGTAGGACGCGGTCGTCACCGGCAGGAACAGGAAGGGCAGGCCAAGCGCGAGGAAGATGCGCGACAGCGCCGCGTAACCATAGGTGATGTCGCCGGTGAGCCCGGTGAGATGCCACATCGAAAACGCGACGATGGCAGCGCCGAACATGATCAGATATTTCGGCTGTACCGTGCTGACGAGACGGCCGACCACCGGCATGAGCACCAGGGTCGCGATGCCGCCGGGCGACAGCGCGAGGCCGGCCAGCATTGCCGTGTAGTTCAGCTCGGTCTGGAGCAGTTGCGGCAGCAGCTGGGTGGTCGAGATCAGCACCGCGCCCGTACCGAGCATGACCAGGAAGCAGGCGGCAAACTGGCGCCGGCCGAGCAAGCGAAGATCGAGGATGGGATCTTCCCGCGTCAGCTCCCACGGGATCAGCGCGACCAGCGAGACGGCGGCCAGCACCGCGAAGATGATGATCATGTTTGAGCCGAACCAGTCGTTGCGCTGGCCCTCGTCGAGGACGAATTCGAGCGAGCCGAGCCCGATTGCGACCAGCAGGAAGCCGACATAGTCGACGCGCAGGCCCTTGCTCAGCAGCTTCTCCCTCTCCTCCTCCGCGCCCGACGGCTCCTTGACGAGCGTACCGACCAGGAACAGCGAGAGCAGCCCCATCGGCACGTTGATCAGGAACACCCAGTGCCAGCTGTAGGTATCGGTGATCCAGCCGCCGAGCGTCGGACCGATCACCGGCGCGACCACGACGGCGACGCCGTAGATGGCGAAAGCCTGGCCGCGCTTGTGCGGCGGAAAGGAGTCGGCAAGGATCGCCTGCTCGCTGGTGGCCATGCCGCCGCCGCCCAGCCCCTGCAGGATGCGGAACAGCACCAGCGACTGCAGATTCCAGGCGAAACCGCACAGCAGTGATGCGATCGAGAAGATCGCCACGCATATCATATAGAAGCGCTTGCGGCCGATCACCGTCGACAGCCAGCCCGAGATCGACAGCACGATCGCGTTGGCGACGAGATAGCTGGTGATGACGTAGGTGCTCTCGTCGATGCCGACCGCGAGCCCGCCGGCGATGTGGCGTAGCGCGACATTGGCGATGGTGGTGTCGAGCACCTCCATGAAGGTCGCGATCGAAACCACGAAGGCGATCAAATAGGGATTGTGTCCGCCGGCCGCAGAGCGCTCCGGCGACCAGCCGCCTGCGGATGCGCCGCCTCGCGCAGCGTCCGTCATCGCACCCTGGTCCAGGGCACGACCGACATGCCGGGACCGACGGGCAGATTGGCCGGCCAGTTGTCGACCACGATCTTCACCGGCACGCGCTGCACCACCTTGACGTAGTTGCCGGTCGCGTTCTCCGCCGGCAGCAGGCTGAACGCGGTGCCGGAGCCCGGCTGCACGGAATCGACATGGCCCGTGAGCTTGCGGCCGGGATAGGCATCGATGCGGATCTCGACCGGCTGGCCCGGACGCATGTCGCCCAGCTGCGTCTCCTTGTAGTTGGCGACGATCCAGACCTCGTCGGGGACGAACATCATCAGGCTCTGTCCCGCCGTGACGAAGGTGCCCTTGGCGCCCGAGAGCTTGACGACACGGCCCGATTGCGCCGCGACGACGTTGGTGTACTGCAAATTCAGCTTGGCTTGATCGAGCTGCGCCTGCGA
Source organism: Bradyrhizobium sp. AC87j1 (assembly GCF_002936975.1). NCBI lineage: Bacteria > Pseudomonadati > Pseudomonadota > Alphaproteobacteria > Hyphomicrobiales > Nitrobacteraceae > Bradyrhizobium > Bradyrhizobium sp. AC87j1. The sequence goes on along the minus strand of NZ_PTFE01000026.1, from coordinate 42,144 downwards.
CTGCTCAAGCTGCGCCTTGGCGCCTTCGAGCTGGGCTTGCAGCGTCTTGATGCCGAGTTGCGCCGAGGTCACCGCGGTCTTGGCGCGCTCGGTGTTGGCCTGCTGCGCCTGAAGGTCGGAACGGGTCTGCTGCTGGCGCTGCACGGTGCCGGCACCCTTCTCGACGAGATCCTCGGCGCGCTTGAACTCCTCTTGCGCGAACTGCAGCTGAGCCTGCGCCTGTTCGAGCTGTGCCTGGGCCTGCTTGATCTGCTCCTGCTGCGAATCGATCTGCGCCTCGACATTGGCGATGTTCGCCCTGGCACTGGCGACCTGCGCATTGGCCTGATCGATGGCGATACGGTAGTCGCGCTCGTCGATCCTGGCGAGGAGATCGCCCGCACTGACGTGCTGGTTGTCCGTCACCGGGATGTCGGTCACGTAGCCGCCGACCTTCGAGGCCACCGAAAAGCTACGCGCGGCGACGAAAGCATCGTCGGTGGATTCATAGTGGCGCACCTGCAGCCAATAGAGCAGACCGCCAACGAGTGCGGCGATCAGCACGAAGGCGCCGGCGGTTGCCAGCAGCCAATGCTGACGAAGCCGGTCTCGCAGCGACGGCGCCTTCGCCGGCTGACTGGTCTCGCTCGTATGATCAGGAGGCGTTTTTGGAGCTTCCTTCGCCCTCTGCGGCTGCTCCGCGGACGGCCCACGCTCCCGGGTTTGAGCATCCACGGCCAACACCTTTCTCGGGACTCAACCGGCGGCAGGTGGCAACGAGCCGCCTCGCCCGCCGCGAGCCTAACCGCAACGCCGAAGCATGGTTCCGCATTGCGAGAGCCCCGCGCCCATTCGTGAACGCCTGCTCAAAAAGAAGCGCGGCACAATGGGTGCCGCGCTCGTCTCTGACGTCTCACGGGAAGCCCGCCTGTCTCAGTGCGTCTTCGTCCCGTGCCATTTCTCGAGATCGGGCTTCTCCTCGTCCGATCCCTGCTCCTTCTCCGGATTGCCCTTCCAGGGCTTGTCCGTCTGCCGGTGCGAACCCCAGTCGTTCTGCTGCCGGGGATCGTCGTTAGGCCGTTCCTTGCTCATCGATCTCCCTTTCCGTGAACGTCAAGCGAAGGGAACACCGTAATAGGAGTTGATGCCGCGCACCGCGGCGTCATCACCCCAGTTCCAATCGCTCCGTTCGCCATATTTCGGCGCCCCTTCCAGTTCCTTGGTGGTGATGCCGGTGACATACCCGCCAAGCTCCGTGTCGTATTTCAGCGACTGCCAGGGCAACGGGTAGTGGTCGTTGCCGAGGCCCAGGAATCCGCCGAAGCCAAGCACGGCGTAGGACACCCTGCCGCTGACCTTGTCGATCATCACGCGTTCGATCGAACCGATCCGGTTGCGGTCGGCGCCGTAGACCGACGTTCCCTCGACCTTGTCGCTGCCGATCAGCCGTCCCATCTCGCTGCGGCCCAGCTCGCCTTGATTCAGCATCTCAATCCTCCACTCAGCCAATGTGAATCAACCGGATGAGCAAGCGATCGTTCCGGCGCCGATGTTCCCGGAAGCGGACCAGGAACATCGCAGGGAAGGAGCCGTTCTCTGAACTTCACGCACAACCGAGAGCCACGCGCGATGTCCCAGACCGTCTCCGACTTCATCGTCCAGCGTCTGCATCAATGGGGCGTGCGCCACATCTTTGGCTATCCCGGCGACGGCATCAACGGCGTGTTCGGCGCGATGAACCGGGCCCAAGGCAAGGAAGAAGAGATCGGCTTCGTGCAGGCGCGGCACGAGGAGATGGCGGCATTCATGGCCAGCGCCTACGCAAAATTCTCAGGGCAGCTCGGCGTCTGCATCGCGACCTCGGGCCCAGGTGCCTCGCATCTCATCACCGGGCTCTACGACGCGCTGCTGGATCACCAGCCGGTGCTGGCGATTGTCGGCCAGCAGGCCCGCAACGCCCTCGGCGGGCACTATCAGCAGGAGATCGACCTTCTCTCGATGTTCAAGGACGTCGCCGGTGCCTACGTCATGCAGGCATCCTCGCCTGCGCAAGTGCGACACTTGATCGACCGAGCCGTGCGGATCGCGCTGGCGCGGCGGACCCCGACCGTGATCATCCTGCCCAACGACCTGCAGGAAGAAGCTTTCGAGGGCCCGCCACGTGCACACGGCACGCTGCATTCCGGCATTGGTTACAGCGCGCCCAGCATCATGCCGCGTGAGGCCGATCTCGATCGCGCCGCGGAAGTGCTGAATGCCGGCAAGAAGGTCGCGATGCTCGTCGGCGCCGGCGCACTTGGCGCCACCGACGAGGTGATCGCCGTCGCTGACCGGCTCTCGGCCGGTTGCGCCAAGGCGCTGCTCGGCAAGGCAGCGCTGCCGGACGACATGCCGTGGGTCACCGGCTCGATCGGCCTGCTCGGCACCGAGCCCAGCTACAACATGATGATGGAATGCGACACGCTGCTGATGGTCGGCTCCGCCTTCCCCTATGCCGAGTTCCTGCCGAAGGAAGGCGCAGCGCGCGGCGTGCAGATCGACATCGACGCCGGCATGATGTCGATCCGCTTTCCCATGGAGGTCGGCCTCGTGGGCGACGCCGCCGAGACGCTGCGCGCACTGTTGCCGCGGCTCAAGCCCAAGAGCGACCGCGCCTGGCGCCAGGGTATCGAAGACGACGTCGCGGCATGGTGGAAAACGCTGGATGACCGGGCACATCAGCCGGCAGCGCCCGTCAATCCGCAGCTCGTCGCCTGGGAATTGTCCCCGCGCCTGCCCGACCGTGCGATCATCACCAGCGATTCCGGCTCCTGCGCCAATTGGTTCGCCCGCGACCTGAAGATGCGCCGCGGCATGACGGCCTCGCTCTCCGGCGGCCTCGCCTCGATGGGCGCCGCGGTACCCTATGCGCTCGCCGCCAAATACGCCCATCCGGACCGTCCGGTGATCGCGCTGGTCGGCGACGGCGCGATGCAGATGAACAACATGGCCGAATTGATCACCGCCGCGAAATACTGGCGCTCCTGGCGCGACCCGCGTTTCATTGTCTGCGTCTTCAACAACGAGGACCTCAACCAGGTGACCTGGGAGCAGCGCATCATCAACGGCGATCCCAAATTCGAAGCCTCGCAGCGCATTCCCGACGTCTCCTATTCCCGCTTCGCCGAGCTCATCGGCCTGCGTGGCATCTTCGTCGACAGCCCACAGCTGCTCGGCTCGGCCTGGGAGCAGGCGCTGGGAAGCGAGATGCCCGTCGTGCTGGAGGTGAAGACCGATCCCGAAGTGCCGCCGCTGCCGCCGCATATCACGCTTCAGCAGGCCAAGAACTTTTCGCTCGCCCTCTTGAAGGGCGATCCGAACGAAAGCGGGATGATCAAGGGAGCAGCGCGGCAGGTGCTCGAAACGATCCTGCCCGGAAAGCAATGAGGTCAACCATGAGCGACTTTCGCGACATCCAGCACGGCGTCAACGATCCCGTCGACGGCGTCGACGTGAAATACCATTTCAACGACAACAAGACTCCGCACGAGCGCGCGCAGCACCATGCCGATGTGCGTGCCGACGCCACGGCTGCCCCCGCCGAGCCGTTTCTGCCGGAGCGGCTTCGACGCAAACCGACCGATCCGATCAATCCGCGCACCGGGCGGAATCCGACGGATTAGTCGTTAGGAACCTCGGTGCATGCGACGTGTTGATCGGCGCAACACCGCGCGGCAAGAGGCCGCGCGCCCCACTCGGAGGGACCGAACCATGAAACGTACCATCATCGCCCTTGCCTGCGTGCTTGTCGCAGGGCCAGCGCTCGCCCAATCTCTTGGCGAGAAGACCGGTGTCAATTCGGCGCTCGGCGTCGCGCCAACGACTGCCGACTTCGTCAAGCAGGTCGCCATCAGCGACATGTTCGAGATCGAGTCGAGCAAGCTTGCCACGCAAAAGGGCAACGCGCAGGAGAAGAGCTTCGCGCAACAGATGGTGACCGACCACACCAAGACCAGCACCGAGCTCAAGGGCCTCGTCGGTGACGGCAAGGTGCAGGCGACCCTTCCGACGGCGCTCGACAGCTCGCACCAGAGCAAGCTCGACAAGCTCAAGAGCGCGAACGGCAAAGACTTCAGCTCGGACTACAATTCCTATCAGGTGAGCGCCCATGAGGATGCCGTGTCGCTGTTCGAGCGCTACGCCAAGGGCGGCGACAATTCCGCGCTGAAGGATTGGGCCGGCAAGACGCTGCCGGCGCTCAAGCACCATCTCGACATGGCCAAGGAGCTCGGCAAGGCGCCGAGCGTCGGCCAGGCGAAGTAAACGTTGAACGAGGGCGCCGGCTTGGCCGGCGTCCTCTGCGTCCTGGCAATGATGCCTGTCTCCGATCACAAACATCGCGGAGAGCATCATGGCCCAGCAGGACAAGACCTCAATATCCAGCCGGCACGTCGCTCGCGCCGCGAGCACGACGCTCGCCGCGGCTACGCTGGCGTCTTCGACCGCGAAAGGAGATTCGCACATGGCCGAGCAGCCGCTGATCGATCCCGTCGGCCGCTTTCCGAAGCCGCCGTTCAAAAAGCAGTCGCAGCCCTGGCCGGGCCTCGCCGGCAAGATGGAGCCGCGGCCGGACCATGGCGAGACCAGTTACAAGGGCTCCGGTCGGCTCGCCGGCCGCAAGGCGCTGATCACCGGCGGCGATTCCGGCATGGGCCGCGCCGCCGCCATTGCGTATGCGCGTGAAGGCGCCGACGTCGCCATCAATTATCTGGCGGCGGAAGAGCCTGATGCGCAGGAGGTGATCGCGCTGATCAAGAAGGAAGGACGTACCGGGCTGGCGATCCCCGGCGATCTCCAGGAGGAAGCCTTCTGCAAACGGCTGGTCGAGCGGACCGTGCAAGGCCTTGGCGGTCTCGACATCATCGTCAACAATGCCGCCCGGCAGCAGGCGCGCGCCTCCATCCTCGACATCTCCTCGGAGGACTTCGACGCGACCATGAAGACCAACATCTACGCGCCGTTCTGGATCATCAAGGCGGCGCTGCCGCATCTCAAGCCCGGATCCTGCATCATCGGCACGACCTCCGAGCAGGCTTACGATCCCTCGCCCGATCTCTACGATTATGCGCAGACCAAGGCGGCGACGATGAACTATGTGAAGGCGCTGGCCAAGCAGCTGGCGTCGAAGGGCATCCGCGTCAATGGCGTGGCGCCGGGGCCGATCTGGACGCCGCTCCAGGTCTCCGGCGGCGCCACGATGGAGAAGCTCGAAAAATTCGGCGCCATGACGCCGCTCGGCCGCCCGGGCCAGCCGGTCGAGCTCGCCTCGATCTACGTGCAGCTTGCCGCCGCCGACGCCAGCTATGCGACCGGCCAGGTCTATGGCGCTGCCGGCGGATCCGGGCAGCCATAGTCGCAGCGCCGCGGGCCTGATGGCACGCGGCCGAGCTCAGGAACCTTCCTTGTTTCCCGGCTTTACAAATTTGTCATTGAGAACATCTCGCCTGCTGACCGATGGCGCTCGTAACAGTCAAACCCACCCGGATCGACACGGCGATCGCGAACGAGATCGCACACAACACCAACTCGGGGCTCGAGCATGCCGCCCAGACATTGACCTGGGGTGCCGACGAGCATGTGCTCATCGCGCTGGCCGCTGCGGGATGGCTCTACACCCGGCTGCGGCAGCCGCAGCAGCGTCCCGTTGCAGATCACGTTCTGATGGTCTCGCTGGCGACAGCCATACTGCCGCATGTTCTGAAGTCCGTGTTCGATCAGACCAGGCCGGACCGGCTGACGGTCACCGGCCATTGGCGCGGCGTCCCCTTCTCGGGGCGATCCCGCGACGCATTTCCCTCCGGTCACGCCGTGCATATGGGCGCTCTCGCCTCGGCGGCCGGCCTGTTGCCGCCTGCCCGTCGTCGGGCGGTCCGCGTCCTTGCCGTGGCGCTGTCGTTGACGCGCGTCGTGGTGCTTGCGCATTGGGCCAGCGATGTGGTGGCGGGCTTTACGCTTGGCGTCGCCGTCGAGCGACTGTTCAGGCCGTTCACGCTGGCGAAGCGGCAGCCTAAAGCCTCACGGATACGGCCATGACCGAATATCTCCTGCGCTTCATCGCCGGCGGCCTGATCGTCTCTGCCTTCGCGATCCTGGGCGACATGCTGCGACCGAAGAGCTTTGCCGGCCTGCTCGGCGCGGCGCCGTCGGTCGCGCTGGCCACCCTCAGCATCGCCGTCGTCCAGCACGGCCCGCAATATGTCGCCGCCGAAAGCTGGACGATGATCTATGGTGCCATCGCACTCGGCTGCTACAGCATTGTCGTCTGCCATCTCCTGATGAGGTTTCACTTCTCCGCACTGCCAGCCACCATCCTCGCTTTTGCCGCATGGCTCGTCGTCGCCTTCGCTCTGCTCGCGGGTTTCGGAGGTGCTGCCTGATGCTGGTGAAACTGTCTACATCGGCGCTCAAACAGACGCGGTGGTACGAGTATGGTGTCCGCTTTCTGCTCGGCGGACTGGCGACGGTCCTCGCGGGGGCCGTGACCACAGGTTTCGGCGTCTCCGTCGGCGGCCTCTTCCTCGCGCTCCCCGCCATCCTCTGCGCCAGCGCAACGCTGATCGAAAGCCATGAGCGCCGCGCCAAGGAAACGGCCGGCCTCAGCGGAGACAGACGCGGGCAGCAGGCCGCAGCCCTCGATGCCGCCGGTGCCGGCCTGGGAAGCATCGGCCTGGCGGCATTCGCTGCAGTCTTTTACGTCGTGGTTTCGACAACCGTGATTGGGGCGTTCATCGCCGCCATCCTGGTATGGGCGGCCGTGTCGGTGTCGGGGTGGTGGCTGCGGCGGAAGCTTCGCATCACCTCGCGCACCACGCAGACCGAGCGCATCGGGCCATCAGCGAGGGGCCGCGGCCTCTTCCCGTAGCTTCAGAAAACCATACATCTCGGCGGCCGTCTGAAGCTGATCGATGCGCGCGAGAACAACGTCACGCTGGCGGCCGTCCGGCAGGTCCGACAATTCGTGCTCGAGCCGCAGCTTCTGCGCCCTGAGACGCTGCTCGAATGTATGTGGCTCAGATCGTCTTCGCATCTTCCGTCCTCGGTGGCTGCAGACCCGGGCTGTTGGCCCAGCGCTCGACTTGCTCGATGACCTTCTGGTGGCTCGGACGCACCGGCTTGGGGGCTTCCGGCTCTTCGGAAAGCTTACGGGGCAACCTGACTTCGTCAGTCATGGCTTCTCTCCCTTTCCAAGAGAATGCGCCATCGCGAAAGTCGTTCAATAATAACTCATTGATTTTGCTATATTTTCATACTCATTTGGCGTCTTTTTCGACTCTTGTGGAACTCCCGCCAAGTTGGTTTGTTGAGTAATCTACTCAACCTACTCAATTTGCGTGATCGACCATGAACGACCTTCGCGCCGAGCGCCTTCAGGTCATGCTCTCGCCGGAAGAGTTGGCCGCCGTTGACGATTTCCGGTTCAAGCATCGCATGCCGACGCGGGCGGCAGCGGTCCGCGAACTGCTCAAGTTCGGACTGGCCGCCGTCGGCGTCGACGCAGCCGCGGGTGTGAAGTCGAGCAGCTTCGGCGTGTTCGGCCGCGGGCCGGAGGGACATACGCAGGAAGATCCCGAGAACGGCACCGGGGGCTGACCCGCAAAGAACCGTCCATAAGCGAACGACCCCGGCACGGTGGGTGCCAGGGCCGTCCTTGGAGATTGCTTCCGGCGCACCGGGGGCATGACAACCGGAAGCAACCTGTCGACGCGTCGCGCGAAGATTTGTTCCTCGCGCTAATCCGTTGCGTCTAAATCACGATGCGATGAGGATGAATCGTCATCGCGCTTTAGGTTGTTCAAGCATGATCTTTTCGGAAAACCGCCGCGCACTTTTCCGGATCGTGCTCTAGCCGCTCGGCGCGTCGCCGGAATCGTCCGGCGTCATGCCTGAGCCCGGGGTCTTGCTGTTGTCGTTCAGCTTGGGATCGCGCGTCGCCTCCCGCGACGGTGAGCCTTTCGAACCCGTCTTTTGCGGATCCGTCTTGTGCACGGACTGCGCGCGCTGCTTGTCGCGCGGCTGTTCCTCCGCCCGTTTGTCCTTGACGATGCCGTGGTCGGAATGGGCCATGATGTGCTTCGCCTCTCTCTGATGTGTCGAAGCGCTTACGCACTGCGGCGTCGAATGTTCCGGCGCAGCGCTAGCTGTGCGCCGCGTGGACCGCAGCCGATGCGTTCTCCAGATGAACCTGACGCACCGTCGTCACCGTCGCGAACGCGACCGACACACCAAAGGCGAGAATGAGTGAAAGAAGAGCCAGACGTGGAGCCATTACCAAACCTCCTTCTGGAAGCGAAAACCAACGCGATCGACTATTCCCTGATCATCCTGGATTGGTCACTTGGTTTCCGTGAGCGGTCTCACACGCGGATTCACGAAAAGAAGAGCCCTCACGCATCCCGCTTTTGAGGGAAACGGACCACGACGGGCGGAATTTCGCCATCGAGCCAGTCCTGCTCGTGAGCGAGCGCCGTCCAGGCGTCCGCCATGCGCGAAAAGCGCTTGTGCGCGGGTTGTCCCTCGGCGCGCTCAGCGAGCTGAAGACAGTTGTCGGCATTATCCCTGAAGATATCAGACTGTTTCATCTTGAAGACGTGGGGACGGAACTCTCGCGTCGCAACCCGCTTGCCGGATCGTAATGTTCAGGGAACATCGCCCGCCATTGGCTGTTTGATATCGATGCGAGTTCCCGTCGCGATCGTCCTGGCATTCATCAGCACCGCAGCGCTTGCCGACAGCACCGGTGAACGAAAGTCTGGCGACCGCCCTCCGAGCGCAACCGACGTCATCAGCGGCCTCTATAATTTCAGCCGCTTCCAGCAAGGCCTCCTGGAGAGCACCGATCTGAAGGGCAACGCCGAGGTCAAGAACCTCGCCGCCTTGCGTGCCGAGGAAGCTGCCAAGCGCGACAAGGCGCTGAAGCAGATCCAGGAGGCGATCGGCGCGGAGCCGCGCGTCGACAAGACGATGTCGGTTAGCGCGGGCTTGGTCGAGCCTGAAACATCGGACGGACCGACTTACGTCCGAAGCTTCTATGCCTCGCAGATTCCCGAATATGAATCGGCCATCGAGCTGCTCGAACGCTATCTGAAGGCGCCCGACAATGCGGCGCTCGCAACGTTTGCGCGCGAGCAGCTCCCGATGCTGCGGGCGCAAGTCAAGGACGCCGGGCGTACCATGGCGGACAAGTAGCCCCCTTCTATTTATGTTGCTGGCTCTGCGGTCGCACGGTGCGGTCGCTCTCCGGCATCCGGTCCCGGCCCGCATCGCCATTGTCGTCCTTGCCGCCCGAAGATGAGGTGCCGCTGCCGCTCGGGTTCGACCGGGTCGCCGCCCCCGTGGTCGGTGTATCCGCCTTGGGGCTGGCGGAGCTCGCGGCGGGATCGCCGGTCACCGCCCCGCGGCCGCTGGGCGCTCCGCCCTGCGCCAAGGCTGACCCGGCAAACAGCATGACGACGATCGCGGCAAGTCCTGCTTTCATATCCGTTCTCCCTGTCGTTGCGGGCTAACCGCGCGGCCTGGCGCTCGTTCCGAAGGATGGCGGTGACGGACGAACGGGCCGCGGGACCGCGGTCCCCATCTCTTTTTCCGATTCGCATGGAACTAATTCGGCGGATCGTGGTTATATCGGCCGGGCTGAGCAAAGCAGGTTCCATTTGCTGGCGCTGCAACGTTGGCGCTTGATTTCGAATTTGGCTGACGCTCTATTTTGACCAATCGCGTCGGGCCTTGGATTCGGCCGACACCTGCGGGGGAATCAGTATGAGCGACCTCGATCCCGGATCTGCATCAAGGTCCGGTCGTCGCGTCCCAAAGCCAAAACCCAACGGTGTATCGGATCCGGATTCCCGGGCCGAATTGCTGCTCGCCCTGCAGGCCATGCGCAGCGGCGATTTCTCCGTCCGCATGAGCGGCGACTATCTCGGCATCGACGGCAAGATCGCCGACACTTTTAATGAAATCATCGCCGCCAACCAGCGTATGGCGCAGCAGCTCGAGCTGGTCGGCCAGGTGGTCGGCCGCGAGGGCAAGACCCGCCAGCGCGTGAAATTCGGCCTCGCCTCGGGCTCCTGGGCCGACATGGAAGGCTCCGTCAACACGCTGATCGACGATCTGTTGTGGCCGACCCGCGAGGTGACGCGTGCGGTCGCCGCGGTGGCGCAAGGCGACCTGCTTCAGACCGTCAAGCTCGACGTCGATGGCCGTCCGCTCCGGGGCGAATTCCTGCAGTCGGCGACCATCGTCAACACCATGATCAAGCAGCTCGGCGTGTTCACCTCCGAGGTGACGCGCGTGGCGCGCGAGGTCGGCACCGAAGGCAAGCTCGGCGGCCAGGCCCAGGTGCCGGAAGTGACCGGCGTCTGGAAGGACCTCACCGAGAGCGTCAACTCGATGGCGAACAACCTGACCAACCAGGTTCGCAACATCGCCGAGGTGACGATCGCGGTCGCCAACGGCGACCTCTCCAAGAAAATCACGGTCGACGTCCGCGGCGAGATCCTTCAGCTCAAGGAAGCCATCAACACGATGGTGGACCAACTCCGCTCCTTCGCCTCCGAAGTGACGCGCGTCGCGCGCGAGGTCGGCACCGACGGCAAGCTCGGCGGCCAGGCGATCGTGCCCGGCGTCGCCGGCACCTGGAAGGACCTGACCGACTCCGTCAACGCGATGTGCGGCAACCTGACCGCGCAGGTCCGCAACATCGCCAACGTCACCACCGCCGTGGCGCGCGGCGACCTGTCGCGCAAGATCACCGTGGACGTGCGCGGCGAGATCCTGGAGCTGAAGGACACCATCAACACCATGGTGGACCAGCTCAATTCGTTCGCCTCGGAAGTGACACGCGTGGCGCGCGAGGTCGGCACCGAAGGCAAGCTCGGCGGCCAGGCGCAGGTGCCCGGCGTCGCCGGCACCTGGAAGGACCTCACCGACAACGTCAACTTCATGGCCTCGAACCTGACCGCGCAGGTCCGCAACATCGCCGACGTCGCCACCGCCATCGCGAGCGGCGACCTCTCGAAGAAGATCACGGTGAACGTCTCGGGCGAAATCCTTCAGCTGAAGGAGACGCTCAACACCATGGTCGACCAGCTCAACGCCTTTGCCGGCGAAGTGACGCGCGTCGCGCGCGAGGTCGGCACCGAGGGCCGGCTCGGCGGCCAGGCCAACGTGCTCGGCGTCGCCGGCACCTGGAAGGACCTCACCGAAAGCGTCAACTCGATGGCCTCGAACCTGACCGCCCAGGTCCGCAACATCGCCGAGGTGACCACCGCGGTCGCCGGCGGCGACTTGTCGAAGAAGATCACCGTGGACGTGCGCGGCGAGATCCTGGAGCTGAAGGACACCATCAACACCATGGTGGACCAGCTCAACGCCTTCGCCGGCGAGGTCACGCGCGTCGCCCGCGAGGTCGGCACCGAAGGCAAGCTCGGCGGCCAGGCCGTCGTGCGCGGCGTCGGCGGCACCTGGAAGGACCTCACCGACAGCGTCAACTCGATGGCCTCGAACCTGACCGGCCAGGTCCGCAACATCGCCGAGGTCGCGACCGCGGTCGCCAAGGGCGATTTGTCGAAGAAGATCACGGTGAACGTGTCGGGCGAAATCCTTCAGCTGAAGGAAACGCTCAACACCATGGTCGACCAGCTCAATGCCTTCGCCGGCGAAGTCACGCGCGTCGCGCGCGAGGTCGGCACCGACGGCAAGCTCGGCGGTCAGGCCGGCGTGCCCGGCGTCGCCGGCACCTGGAAGGACTTGACCGACTCCGTGAACTCGATGGCGGGCAACCTCACCGCCCAGGTCCGCAACATCGCCGAGGTCGCGACCGCGATCGCCGGCGGCGACCTGTCGCGCAAGATCACCGTGGACGTGCGCGGCGAGATCCTACAGCTCAAGGACACGCTGAACACGATGGTCGACCAGCTCAACCGCTTCGCGGGCGAGGTGACGCGCGTGGCGCGCGAGGTCGGTACCGAAGGCCGCCTCGGCGGACAGGCCAACGTGCCGGGCGTCGCCGGCACCTGGAAGGATCTCACCGACAGCGTGAACTCGATGGCGGGCAACCTCACCGCCCAGGTCCGCAACATCGCCGAAGTGACCACTGCCGTCGCGCGCGGCGACCTGTCGCGCAAGATCACCGTCGACGTGAAGGGCGAAATCCTCGAGCTCAAGAACACCATCAACACCATGGTGGACCAGCTCAACGGTTTCGCCGGCGAAGTCACGCGCGTGGCGCGCGAGGTCGGCACCGAAGGCAAGCTCGGCGGCCAGGCCGAAGTGCCCGGCGTCGCCGGCACCTGGAAGGACCTCACCGACAACGTCAACTTCATGGCCTCGAACCTGACGGCCCAGGTCCGCAACATCGCGGAGGTCGCGACCGCGATCGCCGGCGGCGACCTGTCGAAGAAGATCACGGTGGACGTGCGCGGCGAGATCCTGCTGCTCAAGGACACCTTGAACACCATGGTCGAGCAGCTGCGCTCCTTCGCCGCGGAAGTGACGCGCGTCGCGCGCGAGGTCGGCACCGAAGGCCGGCTCGGCGGTCAGGCCGTCGTGCCCGGCGTCGGCGGCACGTGGAAGGACCTCACCGACAACGTCAACCTGCTGGCGGCGAACCTGACCACGCAAGTGCGTAACATCGCCGAAGTCACCACCGCCGTTGCGCGCGGTGACTTGTCCCGCAAGATCACCGTGGACGTGAAGGGCGAAATCCTCGAGCTGAAGAACACCATCAACACCATGGTGGACCAGCTCAACGCCTTCGCCGGCGAAGTGACGCGCGTGGCGCGCGAGGTCGGCACCGAGGGCGAGCTCGGCGGCCAGGCCCAGGTGCCCGGCGTCGCCGGCACCTGGAAGGATCTCACCGACACCGTCAACTTCATGGCGGCGAACCTGACCGAGCAGGTCCGCGGCATCGTCAAGGTTGTGACCGCGGTCGCCAACGGCGACCTCAAGCAGAACCTCACTGTGAAATCCAAGGGCGAAGTCGCCGCTCTCGCCGATACCATCAACAACATGACCGAGACGCTTGCGACCTTCGCCGACCAGGTGACGTCGGTGGCGCGCGAGGTCGGCGTCGAAGGCCGGCTCGGCGGCCAGGCCGACGTGCCCCGCGCCGCCGGCACCTGGAAGGACCTCACTGGTAACGTCAACCTGCTCGCGGCCAACCTCACCTCGCAGGTGCGCGCGATCGCGGAAGTCGCGACCGCCGTGACCAAAGGCGATCTGACGCGGTCGATCCAGGTCGACGCCCGCGGCGAGCTCGCCGAGCTGAAAGACAACATCAACACGATGATCACGAATCTCCGTCTCACGACGGACGTGAACACCGAGCAGGACTGGCTGAAGACCAACCTCGCCAAATTCACCAACATGCTGCAAGGCCAGCGCGACCTCACCACGGTGGGCCGGCTGCTGCTCACCGAGCTGTCGCCGCTGGTGAACGCCCATACCGGCGTGATCTACCAGGTCGAGAGCGAGGACAATCCGCAGCTCCTGCTGCTGGCCTCTTATGCCAGTGACGGCATCTACCCGTATCAGCGCGTGCTGCAGTTCGGCGACGGCCTGATCGGCCAGTGCGCGCTCGACAAGCGGCCGCGCGTGGTCGCCGACATTCCATCCGACGCGGTGCCGATCAACTCGGCGCTGTTCCGCGTCGCGCCGAAGAACCTCGTCGTGCTGCCGGTGCTGTTCGAAGGCCAGGTCAAGGCCGTGATCGAGCTTGCCTCGCTCGTCTCCTTCACGACATCGCAGATGACCTTCCTGGAGCAGCTCACCGACTCCATCGGCATCGTTCTCAATTCGATCGAAGCGACGATGCAGACCGAAGGCCTGCTCAAGCAGTCGCAGCAGCTCGCCGGCGAGCTGCAGACCCAGCAGCGCGAATTGCAGCAGACCAACGACCAGCTCGAACAGAAGGCACAGCAGCTCGCCGAGCGCAACGTCGAGGTCGAGCGCAAGAATCAGGAGATCGAGCAGGCCCGCCGCGCCCTGGAGGAAAAGGCCACCGAGCTCGCGCTGACCTCGAAGTACAAGTCCGAATTCCTCGCCAATATGAGCCACGAGCTGCGCACGCCGCTGAACTCGATCCTGATCCTCGGACAGCAGCTCACCGACAATCCGGACGGCAACCTCTCGGCCAAGCAGGTCGAATTTGCCCGCACGATCCACGGCGCCGGCACCGATCTGCTCAATCTCATCAGCGACATTCTGGATCTGTCCAAGATCGAATCCGGCACGGTGACGGTCGACGCCGAGGAAATCCTGACCGCGAACCTGCTGGAGACCGTCGGACGGCCGTTCCGACACGAGGCGGACAACCGCAATCTGTCATTCAAGATCGACGTCGATCCGGCCCTCCCACGCAGCATCGTCACCGACTCCAAACGCCTGCAACAGGTGCTGAAGAACCTGCTCTCCAACGCCTTCAAGTTCACCGCCGAAGGCGAGGTGCGCTTGAATATCACCGCCGCGGTCGGCGGCTGGGGAACGGATCACCCGGTGCTGAACTCCGCGCCGGCCGTGATCGCGTTCGAAGTGTCCGACACCGGCATCGGCATTCCCGTGGAGAAGCAGAAGCTGATCTTCGAGGCGTTCCAGCAGGCCGATGCCGGCACCAGCCGGAAATATGGCGGCACCGGCCTTGGGCTTGCGATCAGCCGCGAACTGGCAAGCCTGCTCGGCGGCGAAATTCATCTGCGCAGCTCGCCCGGCAAAGGCTCCTCGTTCACGCTGTATCTGCCGCTCAAATATTCCGGCCCGACGCTCGCACCCCGCGCCGCACCCGCGCCGCAGCAATACAACCAGCCGCCGGCGCTGCAGCCGGCCGCGCCGGAGCAGCAGCGCGTCATCGAGCAGCTTCCCGACGACCGGCTCAACCTCGAGCCTGGCGACAGCATCCTCCTGATCGTCGAGGACGACCCGCATTACGCGCGTGTGCTGGTCGATCTCGCGCGCGACAAGGGATTCAAGGTTCTGGTCGCCGCCCGCGGTGCCGAGGCGCTGGAGCTTGCCAAGCAGTACCAGCCGAGAGCAGTCTCGCTCGACGTGTTCCTGCCCGACATGCTCGGCTGGACCGTGCTGAGCCAGCTCAAGCACAATCCGCTGACCCGCCACATCCCCGTGCAAATCATCACGCTCGACGAGGACCGCCAGCATGCGCTGGCCCGTGGCGCGTTCTCCTTCGTCAACAAGCCGACGACGACCGAGGGCGTCTCGGCCGCGCTGACGCAGATCAAGGAATATGCGCGTCCCAGGCGCAAGCGCCTCCTGATCGTCGAGGACAACGAGGCCGAACAGCTTTCGATCCGCGAGCTGCTGCACCACGACGACATCGAGATCGTGACGACCGACACCGGCGCCGGCGCGCTCTCGACGCTGCGCGAGGCGCCCTGCGACTGCGTGGTGCTCGACCTCAGGCTGCCCGACATGAGCGGCTTCGAGGTGCTGGACCAGATCCGCAACGACGAGGCGCTGTCCAACGTCCCGGTCGTGGTCTTCACCGGCCGCGAGCTTTCAGCGGAGGAGGATGCGGAACTCCACACCATGGCGCGCAGCATCGTGGTCAAGGGCGTGGAATCGCCGGAGCGTCTGCTCGACGAGACCGCGCTGTTCCTGCACCGCGTGATCACGGAGCTTCCGGTCGAGAAGCAGCGCATGCTGGAGAAGCTGAACAGTTCCGACGAGGATTTGATCGGCAAGACTGCGCTTCTCGTCGACGACGACGCCCGCAACATCTTCGCGCTGTCGAGCGTGCTGGAACGGCGCGGCATGAAGGTGCTGACCGCCACGACCGGCCGTGAAGCCGTCACCCTGGTCGAATCCAATCCGGAGATCGCCATCGTTCTGATGGACATCATGATGCCGCAGATGGATGGCTACCAGACCATCGGCGTCATTCGCGAAAACCCGGCCTTCGCCCGCCTTCCGATCATCGCGCTGACCGCCAAGGCGATGAAGGGTGACCGGGAAAAATGCCTCGAAGCCGGCGCGTCCGATTACCTCGCCAAACCCGTCAACACCGATCAATTGCTGCTTGCGATCCGCATGTGGCTGCACCGCTGAGTTGGGCCCGCGAATGGACCACGAAAAGGTCAACATCCTGCTCGTCGACGACCAGCCGGCCAAGCTGCTCGCCTATGAGGTGATCCTGAAGGAACTGGGCGAGAATCTCGTGATTGCTTCGTCCGGACGCGAGGCGCTGGAGGTGCTGCTCAAAACCGAGATCGCGGTGATCCTGGTCGACGTCTGCATGCCCGAGCTCGACGGCTTCGAGCTCGCCGCGATGATCCGCGAGCATCCGCGCTTCCAGAAGACCGCGATGATCTTCATCTCCGCCATCCAGGTCAGCGACATCGACCGGCTGCGTGGCTACGAGATGGGCGCGGTCGACTACGTGCCGGTCCCGGTCGTGCCGGAGGTGCTGCGCGCCAAGATCAAGGTGTTTGCCGAGCTCTACCGCAAGACCCGCGAGCTGGAACGGCTGAACCAGGAGCTCGAGGATCGCGTCCGCGCGCGCACGGCGGAACTGGAGAACTCCACCGCGAAGCTGCGCGAAAGCGAGCAGCGGCGCAGCATGGCCATCGCCGCCGGCAAGATGGGCTCCTGGGATTGGGACTGGATCAGCGGCGACTGGATGTGGGACGAGGGGCAATATCGCATCTTTGGCGTCGGCCCGGAGAGCTTCGAGGTCAATCCGCCCAACGTTCAGGCGCTGTTGCATCCCGACGACGTCGATCAGTTGCGCAAGGCGATTGCCGAATTCAACAAGGGCACGCGGGCCTATGAGACCGAGTTCCGCATTGTGCGGCCCGACGGCGAGGTGCGCTGGTGCGTCGGTACGGCGGCCGCGACGGTCGACGATAGCAGTCGCGTCGTGCGCGTGAGCGGTGTCACCGTGGACATCACCGAACGCAAGCGAGCCGAGGAACGGCAGAATTTGCTGGCGCGGGAAGTCGATCATCGCGCCAAGAATGCGCTGGCGCTGGCGCAGTCGATCGTCCGCCTCACCCGCGCCGACGAGGTCAAGGCCTATGTCAACGCCGTCGAGGGGCGCATCAATGCGCTGGCGCGCGTGCACACGATCCTGTCGCTGTCGAGCTGGCAGGGCGCGGAGCTCTCCAAGCTGATCGACGAGGAGCTTGCGCCCTATTCGCTCGGCGGACAGATCGTATTGGCGGGTCCGGAGGTCCAGTTGCTGCCGGCGACGGCCCAGACGCTGGCGCTCGCGTTGCACGAGCTCTTCACCAACTCTGCAAAGTATGGCGCACTCTCGACCAGGTCGGGACGGCTCACGATCGGCTGGCAGGTCGAGGACCAGCTGCTGACGTTGAGCTGGGAGGAATCCGGCGGTCCGCTCGTCATGACGCCGAAATCGCGCGGCTTCGGCACGCGGAGCCTGCTTGCGAGCGTCGAGTCCCAGCTCGGTGGACAGGCGCAATTCGATTGGCGAGCCGAAGGACTGTTGTGCCGCCTCAAGGTGCCGCTGACACGCAAGACGGCGACGACCGCCCCCGGAAAATTCGACGCCCCCAGCTCAGCCGAATTGCAACGCGTTTCGGGCTAAAGCGCGATGCGATCAGGATGAATCGTCATCGCGCTTTGGTTTGCTGTTTGAGCATGATCTCTTCGGAAAACCGCTGCGCACTTTTCCGGATCATGCTTTAGCCCGACGCCGCCATCCTGGTTTGCCGCGGCGGCCGCGCTTCCTCGGCGAGGCGTCCTTCGAGCCAGGCTTCGGTCTGGGCGAGATCGCGTAGCGCCCTCGCGTAGCGGCGGGCCGCGCTTCGCTCCGCACCGCGCGGCAGTTTGCGGGCCTTGCGCAGCATGTCCGCAGCCGCGTTGCGATAGGCCAGCGAGCGGTAAAGAAAGACTACCTTACCCATATCGAATGTTCCCGTTTTGCCGACGCTTATCCTCGCAGGCCCGGCATGAACGCCGGATGAAGCCGGTGATGACAATTCCTTCATGCGTTTGGAACCGGTGAATATCGTCCGCGTTTGCATGTCAGTTCGGGATGCAGTTCCCATGCGCGCAAAAAAGTCGTCGGACCTGATCTCTCCCACCGGCCTCATCAAGCTGATGACGCATGCGATGATGGGCGCAGCTCTCGGCCTCGCCTTCAGCCTCACGCTGATCCTGTCCAATCCCGCCGTCGCCAGGCTGCTCGATCACGGCGGAAGCCAGGCCGCAATCGTCTTCGCCCTCACATTGGTGACGACGTTCGCGATCGGCGCGACACTCACCGGCGTCGTGTTCATCCTTGCAGAGGACAAGCAATCTTGATGCGTGCGTGCGGCGCGGCAGATGCGTTTGTCGGGAACTCCTTCGGCAAATGGCGGTTGGCTGCCTGCGTCAATTTAACTCAGGGAGTTCCCCGCATGACAACGGCAAAGCTCGTTCTCACCGCAATGCTGGCCACCGGCCTCGCCGCCGCGCCGCTCGCCGCACAGGCCAAGTCGCAAAAGGCCAAACACGGATCATCGATGTCGTCCTCGCAGACCACGGGCGCCAACACCAAGGCCTCGAAGGGCGCGGATCCTTCCGGCCAGGGCGGCTCCGGTCCCGGCTCGGACCAGGGCGGCACCATGACAAACAAGAGCAGCAAGGGCATGAGCAATACCAAGTGAGCTCAGGCCGACATGACATCAAAAGCCCCGCGGCGACGCGGGGCTTTTTTCTTGTTTCTTGATGCGGGATCGGCAATCGAGCGCCACATCGTCGAGCGCCCGCGTCAGCTCGTTACGGGCGACGCGTTTCAGAGTTGAGCGCAGCATTCGTCTTCACGAGTTGCTCGAGCTGCGCCCGCTTGCGTCCGATCAGAAGTTGGGCCGCAGCATCGTCGAGCCCCGCACGCTGCAATTGCCGGATGGCAGAGCCCAATTCGAGAATCTCGGCGCGCAACCTCAAGATCCGGTAAGTGTCCGGGTCTTCCTCCACGGCGGCCCCCAAAAGGTTTCAGCGCCGCGTGCTCGCGCGCTCGGGATTGCCGGCTGTCTTCACGAGACGAAGGCGCACCCGGTCGCGAACGTCAGGCAGGACATCGCGGCCGCCGGCAGCCTTCCATTCGCCGATCAGCAAATTGACCTTCCGGCGCAAATCCATCTGCGCCAGGGCCTGCTGGACGCAATCGCGGTCGCCGTTGATGAGATCGCGCACGGAGGCCTCGACGCCGGCCATCTCAACCCTCAAGGCGCTGATTTTACGCCGAATTTCATTAATTCTGTTGTCCATGGCTTGTTAGAACAAAATAAGAACATATAGTCAAGTCACGATTTCAGGACGGAGAAGCGACATGCTGGTTCAAGGCAAATACGACGCCAGGGTTTTCCTCGCCGAGCAGATGACACGGACGCAGGGGCAGAGGTTGAAACGGCTGAGTGAAGAAGCGTATCAGCCCGCGCAATATGCGCGCGATCTGTCCTTCACCGAGGCCGCACGGCGCATTCAGGTGCTGGAAGCGGAGATCGAGCTGGCGAATTCCTTCTAGGCTGCGCCTGGTACGCTGTCCGCGTCCTTCGGAACCATGCCCGTGTCGAATGGTTCTCCCCGGCCAAGGGAGAACATGCATGGCACGCAAGGCAAAGAAGCGCCGCTACTCGCGCAGCTCCGGCAGCGATGTCGAAAGCGAGATGCGTCGCTACAAGAAGGGCACGGCAAAGAGCGGTCGTAAAGGCCGTGGCGGACGCGTGAAGAGTCGCAAGCAGGCGATCGCGATCGGACTGTCGAAGGCACGCAAGAAGGGCAAGAAAGTCCCGAAGAAGGCTGCCAAGAAGACCTCCAAGAAGACGTCCAAGACGACGTCCAAGAAGAGGACGACCAAGAAATCGTCGAAGCGCAAATCCAGCAAGCGCTGACGTTGGCCCGTGTCAGATCATGCTGCCCGGCATGAAACAGCGGATCGAAACGCCGAACGCGGTCTTCACCGGCCACACCATGGTGCGGCCGGCCCGGTTCGGCTCGGTGATGACGGCTTCGTCCGGCACCTCGATCCACTCGCCGTCGAGACGCACGCGATAATGCCCGTTATGCGACTCCCAGTCGGGATCGGCGACGGCAAAACCATCCGCATCCGAGCAGCACGGACCAAGGTGGCTGCGCAGGCTGTCGAACCATGGCTTCAGGGGTGAGTCCGCATAGCGGCCGTCGTCCCGCCCGAGAGCGTCTCCGCCCCAGAGCACGAATGGCGCCACGAGTAGCGCCCTCCTCAGCGAGAGCTTCAATCGATCCATGTCGGCACCGATCAAATGCGAACCAGCGGCCAGTTCCAGAAACCGGCGGCAAGTTCGAAGTTCCACGCTTGCAACTAGTCCCGGTGGCATCGTTGCCGCCGGCGACCTGCACGAGTCGGAACTTTGATGAGCGAACACGGCTTTTTCGGACGAACCGCGTCATCGTCGCTGCCGTTGACGAGAATGTTATCGATCGCCTCCCGGGAGTCCTGAAGCCGAACGAAAAAGGCGGCCTCGAGGGCCGCCTTCCTTGATCCATGCCGATCGACGTTCGCCTCAGGCGAGTGGTACCGCGACGAAGCGGGTCGCCTGTGCGCCTCTGACCTGCAACAGCACGCTGCGCTTGCCGGACGATTTGGCCTGCGCCAGCTCAGAGCGGACATCGCCGACATTGGCGACGGCCTTGCCGCCGACATTGAGGATGACGTCGCCGGTCTGGATGCCGCGCTGCGCCGCCGGCCCCTGCGGATCGACTTCGGTGACGACAACGCCCTTCTGGCCAGCGCCCTGGACGTCACCGGCCGGAGCCAAAGCAAGACCGAGGCGCGGCGTGCCGGGGCCCGGCTGGTCCTTGCCAACATCGGCCTTGGCCTGGCGTTCGTTCGGCAGTTCGCCGAGCGCGAGCGTCACCGTCTTGCTGTCGCCTTTGTGGAAGACGTCGAGCTTCACTGAGCTGCCAGGCGCAAGGGTCGCGATCGTGCGGGCGAGGTCGCGGGAATCCTTGATCGCGGTGCCGTTGACGGCGGTGATGACATCGCCCGCCTCGATGCCGGCCTTGGCCGCCGGGCTGCCATCCTGCGGATTGTCGACGATCGCACCGCGCGCCTCCTTCAGTCCGAGGCTGTCGGCAATCTCGGCGGTGACCGGCTGCACTTGCACGCCAAGCCAGCCACGGGTCACAGCGCCCTTGTCCTTCAGCTGCGCGACGACGAGCTTTGCGGTCGAGGCCGGAATGTCGAAGCCGATGCCGACCGAGCCGCCGGAGGGCGAGAAGATCGCAGTGTTCACGCCGATCACGTTGCCGCTCATGTCGAAGGCCGGGCCGCCGGAATTGCCCTTGTTGATGGGCGCATCGATCTGGATGAAATCGTCATAGGGGCCGTTGCCGATGTCGCGGCCACTGGCCGAGACGATGCCGGCAGTCACGGTGCCGCCGAGGCCGAAGGGATTGCCGACCGCGACCACCCAGTCGCCGATGCGCGGCTTCTGGTCGGAGAATTTGACGAACGGGAAGTCCTTCTTGCCGTCGACCTTGATCAGCGCGAGATCGGTCTTCGGATCGGTGCCGACGACCTTGGCGGTGTAGCTCGTGCCGTCATCCATGGTCACCTGCACCGACTCGGCGTGGTCGACGACGTGGTTGTTGGTCACGGCATAGCCGTCAGCGGAGATGAAGAAGCCGGAGCCTTCGCCCGTGATCATCTGATGGCGCTGGCGCGGCATGCCGTTAATGCCGCCCGGTCCGCGGAAGCCGAACTGCCGCGAGAACTGGTCGAACGGGGTGTCCTCGTCCTGATCCATCCGGTTCTGCTGCAGCATCGCGCTCTTGTCGTTGTCCTGGTCGATCTTGACCCGCACCGAGATGACGGCGGGTTTGACCTTGCTGACGAGGTCACCGAAGCCCGGCGGCGTCGCGGCGGATTCGGCGGCCTGGGCCGGGGTAATGAAGGAGCTCGGACCGAACGGCGAAGAGCCGGGAGCAGCCGCCAGCACGGCCACGCCAAGCGCGGCCACGGTGCCGAGCAGCGCAAGCCGGCGCGGCCTCAAGATCCTGCGGGACGTCGTGGTGTCGGAATTGACGCGATCGTTCATGTCGAAATGTCCATGTTGGATAAGGTGTCGCCTTGCATCCAACATGGCCATCGTCACCTTACGACGTCCCGTCCATCCGATTAAATCTTGGCAAAGAATGCGCGGCCCCCGCGGGAAAGTCCTCCCCTGCGCATTTGATGCAGCTCAACGCGGGTCCTTCGGGCAGTGAAAAAATGCGGCCACCGGATGATGTTCATCGGAGGCGCGCCATGTACAAAGACATTCTCGTCCACATCCCCACCGAACGCCCCATGCGCTGCGCGATCGAAGGCTCGATTTCGCTCGCGGCGCAGTTCAACGCCCATCTCGACGCAGTCGCGATCGGCTATGTCGCAACCAGTGCGGCTTACGTGATGGAGGGCGGTGCCGCGGTGGCGGCCGTGTTCGAACTGGAACGCGAGCGCGCGGTGGAGCGGGCCGAGGCCGCGCTCGCGGTGTTTGGCATCGAAGCGGCGAACGCCGGCATCTCCTACGGCTGCCGCGCGCTCGGCGCGATCCCGGTGGACGCGGCCGGCTCGCTCGGAGAGATGGCGCGGTTGCACGACCTCAGCGTCGTGCTTCAGCCAGATCCGGCGCAAGGCTCGTTCGACAACGACGTACCGCGCGAGATCCTGTTCCAGGCGGGCGGCCCGGTGCTGTTCCTGCCCTACACCTTCCATGGAGCGTTCAAGGCGGGCCGGATCGGCATCTGCTGGGACGGCAGCCGCCTCGCGGCCCGCGCCGTGCACGACGCCGCACCGTTCCTGGCGCGCGCCGATGAGATCGTGATCATCACCATCAACGAGGCCGACGCGGCCCCCGACGAAGCTTCAGCGAATGGTCTGGCAAGACATCTCGGCCGGCGCGGACTGTCGACCCGCACAGTCGGCCTGTCGGCGACGCGCGCCGACATCCAGCCGACCATCCTGTCGCTGGCGGCCGACGAGGGCCTCGATCTCCTGGTGATGGGCGGCTACGGCCATTCGCGGTTGCAGGAGCGCGTTCTCGGCGGCGTCACCCGCGCGATGCTGCAGGCCATGACGGTCCCGACGCTGATGTCGCATTGAGCCGGGCCCGCCCGGCGCCGTCACGCCGCGACCGGGGTCTCCCACGTCGCGGGCGCAGCGGCGCCCTCGTCGTGTTGCACATTGCACGCGTCGAAATGCGCCTTGAGCTCGACCTCGGCGAGATATTCGAAATGTTCGGCCTGGCCGAGGAGTTCCCAGTTCTGAAGCGGCCGGTAGGCCGCCTGCTGACGACAGAGGGACGCCAGCGCCCGGTAGCGACGTACGTTCTCCATGAGACCCTCCCTCGCACTCACAAGGCTTATTGCCCCGATTTGCGTCAGGCCGATGGCGATTATGCAAAAGATTTGCTGCGCCGACCGCGCGCCTAGCCTCGGCTCGTTGTTAGGAAATATATGTCCGGGCCAAAGTTCCAAATGAACCGCGCCTTGGACCCGAAGGCTAGGCGTAGAGCCGGCGCTCAACGGTCACGCCGACCAGGTCGAGATAGCGCTCGATCAGGGCGGGCCGGCCGACCAGATAGCCCTGCATCTCCTCGCAGGCCTCCCGCGCCAGGAAGGCACGCTGCGCTTCCGTCTCCACCCCCTCGGCAATGACCGGGATATGCAGGGCGTGCGCGAGGCTCAGGACCGCGCGGACAATCTCGGCCGATTGCGGCGTCGCCTCGAGATTGGAGATGAAGCTGCGATCGATCTTGATCTTGTCGAACGGGAACGACTGGAGATAGGACAGCGAGGAATAACCGGTGCCGAAATCGTCCATCGCGATGCGGATGCCGAGCGCCTTCAGCCGCCGCAGCAGATTGAGTGCGCGGGTGAAATCGCCGATCAGCACGCCCTCGGTGATCTCGACCTCGAGCCGCGTCGGCGTCAGCCCCGTCTCCAGCAGGATCTGGTGGATCGAACGTTCGAGATCGCCGGCCTGGAACTGGATCGGCGACAGATTGACGGCGACCTGCAGCGGCCGCGGCCAGGAAGCCGCCTCGCGGCACGCTTCGCGCAAGACCCATTCGCCGATCTGGACGATCAGCCCGTTCTCCTCGGCGAGCGGAATGAACTGGTCCGGCAAAACGAAGCCCCGCGTCGGATGGTTCCAGCGCAGCAGAGCCTCGAAGCCGATGACCTCGCCATCCACCCGCGCCTGCGGCTGGAAGTAGACCAGGAACTGGTTCTGCTCCAGCGCCTGTCGCAAATCGTGCTGCAACAGCCTGCGGTCGCGCAGTTCCTGGTCCATCTCGGATTCGAAGAAGCGCACCCGGCCCCGGCCCTCGCGCTTGGCACGATAAAGCGCCGAGTCGGCGTTGGCGAGCAGCGTGGCGGCGTTCACGCCGTCGTCGGGATAAAACGCGATGCCGACGCTGAGGCCGACATGGGAGAGATAGTCGTCGACCTCCAGCTCCTGACCGATGGTCTCGACCAGGCGTTCGGCGAGCGCCAGAACGTCATCGCGGCTGACGTCGTCGGGCATCAGGATCATGAACTCGTCGCCGCCGATACGGGCGACGAAGGCGCCGTCGGCTTCCTCGGCAAGCCGGTCCGCCGCCGCCCGCATCAGCAGATCGCCGACGGGGTGGCCGAACACGTCGTTGACTTCCTTGAAGCGGTCGAGATCGAGGCCGAGCACGGCAAAACTGGTCGCCGCCTCCTGCGCCCGCCCCAGCCGCTCGCCGAGCACGGCGTTGAAGGCGCTGCGGTTCGGCAGGTCGGTCAACGCATCATGATGCGCAAGATGGCTGATGCGTTCCTGGGTGTTGACGCGCTCGGTGACGTCCTCGATCACGCCGACCAGGTATTGCGGGTCGCCGTCGTCATCCGTGATCAGCATCTTGCGTGAATTGACGACGCGGTCGTGGCCCTTGACGCCGATGTCGAGCAGATGCTCTTCGAGGAACATCGGCATGCCGCTGGCGACGACACGGCGGTCCTGCTCTTTGACCACGCGGGCGACGTCGGCCGGAAAGATCTCCTCCGGCGTCCGGCCTAACATCTGTTCGCGCGGAATGCCGTAATAGTCCTCGCCGGCCCGGTTGAGCAGGATGTAGCGGGAATCCTTCGCGCATTTCGCGAACACGGCGATCGGGATGTTTTCGACGATGGTGTCGAGGAATTCCTGGGTTCGCAGCAGATCAAGCTTGACCTCATCGTGCGTGTGAGCGCGTGCGTCGGTCATCCGCTGGCGGTCGCGATCGCTCGCGTCATAGGCCGCGCTGACGAGCTCGCCCAGCTTGAGGACGTCGACCCGTCCGGCCGCATCGGTCGCGCAGCGAAGCTGCTCGGCGAACAAGCGATGGATGCTCACGCCATCGCCCCATGCCGCGTGCAGGCCTCGTGCCTGGCAATAGCCTTGATCCGCATCCCCGCGCTCTCTTGGCATTCCTGCACGCAGGTTGCGATGCACAGCATTGCGCGGGCGTTAATCGAATTTTCGCCTCGGATGCGTTGGTTACCCCGACCTGAAAGACGCGATCGCTTTTTGCCGCAACCTCCGTGGAACCCCGGAGTAAGTGCCACGCCGTGGGACAACCGGCACGGGCGGATCTTCCACGGCTTGCGCTTTCCGTAGTCTACCGGATACGGCCTGCCTCGCTGACGCGCAGCGGCTGCGTAGAATTATCTTGCAGCTTCGTAACCCGGCCCGTCTCGGCGGCCATGCGAATGGCCTGAATATTCGCGGCATATTCGGCAACGCTCTTGCCGCGAAACACCGCGGAGCCCGCCACCAGCGTATCAGCGCCCGCTGCCACCACGGCAGCGGCATTGTCGCGCGTGACACCGCCATCGACCTCCAGCCGGATCGGCCGGTCGCCGATCATGGCTTTGATCCGTTCGATCTTCTCGAGCTGGGATTCGAGGAAGGACTGGCCGCCGAATCCCGGATTGACCGTCATCACCAGCACGAGATCGATGCGGTCGAGCACATAGGCGATCGCGCTCTCGGGAGTGGCGGGACACAGGCTGACACCGGCCTTCTTGCCGAGCGCACGGATCGCCTGCAGCGAGCGGTCGAGATGCGGGCCGGCTTCGGCATGAATCGTGATGACGTCAGCCCCGGCCTTCGCGAACGCCTCGAGATAAGGATCGACAGGCGCGATCATGAGATGCACGTCGAAGATCTTCTTCGTCGTCGGCCGGATCGCCTTGATGACATCGGCGCCGAAGCTGATGTTCGGCACGAAGTGTCCGTCCATGACGTCGCAATGGATCCAGTCGGCGCCGGCCGTGTCGATTGCGGCGATCTCCTCGCCGAGGCGCGCGAAATCCGCGGCCAGGATCGAGGGAGCGATCATGATCTCTCTGGTCATGGCTTTGCACTCCGCGCATCGGCGCCGCCGCTGAAGACACGGCTCGCCAGAACGTCCATGGGATCGATGGTTTCGAGATCGTCGACATCGAGCATACGGTCGAGGTCGGACACCAGGCGATCGGCCTGCCGCAAGCGGATGCGGTCGACGGCGTTGCGGATCGAACGCGCATTGGAGAAGAACGGCTGGGTCCGGCGCAGCGCGATGTATTTCTCGAACGCCTCGCGGGCCGTGGCCGAAAAGCGATAGCCCCGCTCCTTCAGCATCAGCTCGGCAATGACAAGCAACTCGGCCTCCGCATAGTCAGGGAATTCGATGTGATGGGCGATGCGCGAGCGGAAGCCGGGGTTGGACGCGAAAAAGCTCGTCATGCGCTCGCCGTAGCCGGCGAGGATCACGACGAGGTCTTCGCGCTGGTTCTCCATCACCTGGAGCAGGATCTCGATAGCCTCCTGACCGTAGTCACGCTCGTTGTCGGGGCGATGCAAATAATAGGCTTCGTCGATGAACAGCACGCCGCCCATCGCCTTCTTCAGGATCTCTTTGGTCTTCGGCGCGGTGTGGCCGATATACTGGCCGACGAGATCGTCGCGCGTGACCGAGATCACCTGCCCGCGCCGCACGAAGCCGAGCCCGTGCAGGATCTTGGCCATGCGCAGCGCGACGGTTGTCTTGCCGGTGCCAGGATTGCCGGTGAACGACATGTGCAGGGTCGGCGGAGTCGATGCCAGGCCGGCGCGCTGCCTGATGCGCTCGATCAGCAGCAGCGAGGCGATCTGGCGCACGCGGTTCTTCACCGGCTTCAATCCGATCAGCTCCTGCTCGAGCTGCTGCAGCGTGTCGGTGATCCCGGCCGCTTCGGCTTCCTTGCGGAGATCGAATTGGGTCTCGTTGGGCTCAGTCGTGGTTGCGTGGGGAACATCGAGCATGGCTACCCTCGAAGAAAAGAGCTTCGCCGCGAGGGAGCGGCGAAGCAGTGGTCCGCCAAGGATGCGGAGCAGGGAGTGCTCCGCGCGGAAGCGGATACTTAAGTTGAGGCGTGCGCGGCCGGCCGGCGCACGGTGGTGTAGCGGATCGCGCGGCCGCCGACTTCCTGCCGCACCAGCTCGAACTCGGCCTCATGCGGTGGCCTATTGACGAGGAAGGAGATCCGCACCGATTCCCAGCCATGGCTGGAATCGAAGCCGCTGATGCGGATGTACTTGTTGCCATACACCCTGCGGCACTCCGCGAGCTCCATCATCACGCCGGCGGCGTCCTGGAGGTCGAACATCGGCAAGCCCCACATCTCCCAATAGGTGTTGCGGGGATGAGGATCGTCGGTGAACTCGATATTCACCGCCCAGCCGTTGCCAAGGCAATATTGCACCTGCTTAAAGATCTGATCGTCGGTGAGATCGGGCAGGAACGAAAAGCAACCTTGAGTGAGTTTCATGCTGCGTCTCCTCAAACGGTTTCGAGCGCGGTCGGCACGAAGTCCGGCGTGTCGGTGGATTGATAATTGAACGTCACGTCCTTCCAGACCTCGAGCGCGGCCTTCAGCGGCGTGCAGGTTTCGGCCGCCCTGGCCAGGATCTCCGGACCTTCGTGGACATAGTCGCGCCCCTCGTTACGGGCGAGGATCATCGCTTCCAGCGCCACGCGGTTGGCGATCGCGCCGGCCGCAATGCCCATGGGATGGCCGATGGTGCCTCCGCCGAACTGCAACACGACGTCTTCGCCGAGCAGATCGAGCAGCTGATGCATCTGGCCGGCATGGATGCCGCCGGAGGCGACCGGCATCATCTTGTTCAGGCTCGCCCAGTTCTGGTCGAAGAACAGGCCGTGCTCGAGCTTGGTCGGGTTGAAGTCCTCGCGGCAGACATCGTAATAGCCGCGCGTGGTGTTGGGGTCGCCCTCCAGCTTGCCGACCACCGTGCCGGCATGGATGTGGTCGACGCCGGCAAGGCGCATCCATTTGGCAATGACGCGGAACGACACGCCATGGCTCTTCTGCCGCGTATAGGTCGAGTGACCGGCGCGATGCAGATGCAGGATCATGTCGTTGCGCCGCGCCCATTTGGCCATCGACTGGATCGCGGTGTAGCCGATCACGAGGTCGATCATGACGATGCACGATCCGAGCTCCTTGGCGAACTCTGCACGCTCGTACATGTCCTCCATCGTGCCGGCGGTGATGTTCAGGTAGGTGCCCTTCACTTCGCCCGAAGCAGCCTGCGCGCGGTTCACGGCCTCCATGCAGTAGAGGAAACGGTCGCGCCAGTGCATGAAGGGCTGCGAGTTGATGTTCTCGTCGTCCTTGGTGAAGTCGAGTCCGCCCTTCAGCGCCTCGTAGACCACGCGGCCATAGTTGCGCCCCGAAAGCCCGAGCTTCGGCTTCACCGTCGCGCCCAGCAGCGGCCGGCCGAACTTGTCGAGCCGTTCGCGCTCGACCACGATGCCGGTCGCCGGACCCTGGAAGGTCTTCACATAGGCGACGGGGAAACGCATGTCTTCCAGCCGCAGCGCCTTGAGCGGCTTGAAGCCGAACACGTTGCCGATGATCGAGGCCGAGAGGTTCGCGATCGAGCCTGGTTCGAACAGGTCGAGGTCATAGGCGATGTAGGCGAAATACGAGCCCGGCGTGCCCGGCACGGGATCGACGCGGTAGCATTTCGCGCGATATTTCTCCGCCGCGGTCAGGCGATCGGTCCACACCACGGTCCAGGTCGCGGTCGAGGATTCACCTGCCACCGCAGCCGAGGCCTCGATTGGGTCGACGCCCTCCTGCGGCGTCACGCGGAACAGCGCGATGACGTCGGTGTCCTTTGGCGTGTAGTCGGGCTCCCAATAGCCCATGCGCTTGTATTCCATCACGCCGGAGCGATAGCGCTCTTTGCCGCGGACCGTGCCTGCATGTGCGTTCATGTCTCTCTCCTGCTGTTTTCTCTGTTGTTTCCGATTGACTAGGCCGCAACGGGTTCGCGGGCGTCGATGCGCGCATCGAGCTCGCCGGCGCGATAGCGCCGCGCCATCTCGCTCAAGGGAATGACCTTGATCTTGCTGGCATGGCCCGCGGTGCCGAACTGCTCGAAACGGTCGCGACAGAGTTCGCGCATCGCGTCCATTGCGGGCTTGAGGAATTTGCGCGGGTCGAACTCGGAACGCGTTTGAGCGGCGACCTTGCGGAACACGGCGGTCATCGCGAGGCGGCAGTCGGTGTCGATATTGACCTTGCGCACGCCGCTCTTGATGCCGCGCACGATCTCCTCGACCGGCACGCCCCAGGTCTGCGGCATCTCGCCGCCGAACTGGTTGAACATGTCCTGTAGGGGCTGCGGCACCGACGAGGAGCCGTGCATGACGAGGTGCGTATTCGGCAAGCGGCGATGGATCTCCTCGACCACCCGCATCGCCAGGATGTCGCCATCCGGCTTGCGGCTGAACTTGTAGGCGCCGTGCGAGGTGCCCATCGCGATGGCGAGCGCATCGACCTTGGTGGCCCGGACGAAGTCGACCGCCTGGTCGGGATCGGTCAAGAGCTGGTCGTGGCTGACCGTGCCCTCGACGCCGTGACCATCTTCCTGCTCGCCGCCGCCATGCTCGAGCGAGCCGAGCACGCCGAGCTCGCCTTCGACGGAGGCGCCGACCCAATGGGCGAGATCGACGACGCGGCGGGTGATCGCGACGTTGTAGTCGTAATCGGCCGCCGTCTTGGCATCGGCCTTGAGCGAGCCGTCCATCATGACGGAGGTGAAGCCGTGGGCGATGGCGGAGGCGCAAGTCGCTTCGTCATTGCCGTGGTCCTGGTGCATGCAGAGCGGGATGTCGGGATAGGTCCGCTCTAACGCATCGATCATGTGCGAGAGCATGAGATCGCCGGCGTAGCTGCGCGCGCCGCGCGAAGCTTGGATGATGACGGGCGCATCGACCTCGGCCGCTGCCTGCATGATCGCGATGCCCTGCTCCATGTTGTTGATGTTGAACGCCGGCACTGCGTAGCCGTGAGAGGCGGCGTGATCGAGCAGTTGTCGAAGGGTGATACGGGCCACGATAGTCCTCCTTACTGTCGCTTGCGGGCGATCGCCCGGCGGGCGGCTTCCGCAATGCTTTGCGGCGTGATGCCGAATTCGCGGTACAGCACCGGCGCCGGCGCCGAGGCGCCGAAGCCGCGCATGCCGACGAACTCGCCGTCGGAGCCGATCCAGCGCGCCCAATCGCCCTGCACGGCCGCCTCGATTCCTACACGCGGCGCGGTGCCGAGCACGCTGGCGCGGTAATCGTCCGGCTGCTCCTCGAACAGGGCGAAGCAAGGCGCGGACACCACGGCGGCGCGGATATGCTCGGTCGCGAGCAGGCGAGCGGCTTCCATCGCGATCGAGACTTCCGAGCCGGTTGCGATCAGCGTCACGTCGCGGCCGCCGTCCGGCGATACGACGAGATAGGCGCCGTGTGCGACGCGGTTTCTGCCGCGCGCATCGCTGCGGAAGGTCGGCAACGCCTGCCGCGACAGACACAGCACGGAGGGGCGGCCTTCGGAGTTGAGTGCGCAATCCCAGGCTTCCAGCGTCTCCACCGCGTCGGCGGGACGGAACACCAGCAGGTTCGGGATCACCCGCAACGCGGCGAGGTGCTCGACGGGCTGGTGCGTCGGGCCGTCCTCGCCGAGGCCGATGGAGTCGTGGGTCATCACATGGATGACGCGCAGCCGCATCAGGGCCGCAAGGCGGATCGCGGGCCGGCTGTAATCGGAGAATGCGAGGAAGGTGCCGCCGTACGGGATGAAGCCGCCATGCAGAGCGAGGCCGTTCATCGCGGCGGCCATGCCGTGCTCGCGAATGCCGTAGTGGATGTAGTCGCCGGCGAACGTCCCGCGCTTGACGGGGACTTGCACCTTGGCGTGCGTGAGGTTCGAATGCGTCAGGTCCGCGGAGCCGCCGACCAGGCCGGCAATCGTCCCGGCGATGCCGTCGAGCACCTGTTGCGAGGCCTGCCGCGTCGCGAGCTTCGGACGCTCGGACGCAAAGCGTTCGCGCAACTTCGCCGCGGCCAGCGCATAGGCGGCCGGCAGGGCAACCGCTTTGCCTTCGATGAACATGTCGCGCTGCTCGGCCGTCACCCATTCATAGCGATCGAGCCAGGCGAGCCGATCGACCTGGCCGCGTTGCCCGATCATCCGCCACGCCTTCTGGACGGTAACAGGCACCACGAAGGGCTGATAATCCCAACCCAGCGTCCGGCGCGCGGCCGCGGTCTGCTCGGTGCCGAGCGGCGCACCATGGGCTTTCTCCGTGCCCTGCCGATCAGGCGCGCCGTAGCCGATGATGGTGCGACAGGCGATCAGCGACGGCTTTGCGGTCTCTCGCTCCTCTGCGATCGCCTGCGCAATCGCTTCGGGATCGTGGCCATCGATGCTGCGCACCGACCAGCCGGAGGCGGCGAAACGCGCCAGCTGGTCGTCGGACGTCGCCAGCGAGGTGGGCCCGTCGATCGAGATCCCGTTGTCGTCGAACAGCACGATCAGGCGGCCAAGCCCGAGATGCCCGGCGAGCGAGAGCGCTTCCTGGCTGAGGCCCTCCATCAGGCAGCCGTCACCCGCGATCACATAGGTGAAATGATCGACGAGGCCGTCGCCATGTCGCGCGTTGGCCATCCGCTCGGCGAGCGCCATGCCGACCGCGGTCGCGATCCCCTGCCCCAGCGGCCCTGTCGTCATCTCGACGCCCGGCGTGTGACCATATTCCGGATGGCCCGGCGTCTTCGAGCCCCATTGCCGGAAGGCCTTGATGTCGTCGAGGCTGACGTCGCCGCCGGTCAGATGCAGCAACGCATAGAGCAGCATCGAGCCATGGCCCGCCGACAGCACGAAGCGGTCGCGGTCCGGCCAGTTGGGGTGCGCCGAGTCGAACTTCAGGAACCGCGAGAACAGCACGGTTGCGACATCGGCCATGCCCATCGGCAGGCCGGGATGGCCCGACTGCGAGGTCTCGATGGCGTCGACCGCGAGGAAGCGGACGGCATTGGCGAGGTCGTTGTGCGTGACCGCCGTGAGGTCGGCTTCGGCGTGGACGGAGATGTTCATCGGATTCTCTCCTGGTTCACTTCAAGCTGCGCTTGCGCTCGATGAGCTGCATGATTAGCGGCGTCAGGATCAGCTGCATCGCGAGATCGAGCTTTGCGCCGGGGCACACGATCGAGTTCGCGCGCGACATCCAGCTCTGCGGCAGCATCGAGAGCAGATAGGGGAAGTCGATGCCGCGCGGGTTCTTGAAGCGGATCACGACCATCGATTCGTCCGGCGTCGGGATCCAGCGCGCGATGAACGGATTGGAGGTGTCCACCGTCGGCACGCGCTGGAAGTTGATGTCGGTCTCGGTGAATTGCGGGCAGATGTAGTGGATGTAATCGGGCATCCGCCGCAGGATGGTGTCGGTGACGGCCTCGGTCGAATAGCCCCGCGCACTGCGATCGCGGTGCAGCTTCTGGATCCATTCGAGATTGATGACTGGCACGACGCCGATCTTGAGGTCGGCATAGCGCGCGACATTGACCTTGTCGGTGACGACGGCGCCGTGCAGGCCCTCGTAGAACAACAGGTCCGAATTCTCCGGCAGCCGCTTCCAGTCGGTGAAGGTGCCGGGCGCCGCGCCATGCAGCGCGGACTCCTCGGCGTCATGCACGTAATGCCGTGTCGTCGCGGTGCCGGTCTCGCCATAGTCGCGGAACGCGCGCTCCAGCTCCTCGAACAAATTGGTCTCGGGACTGAAATGGCTGAAATGCTTGTTGCCGCGATCGGCCTCCTTCGCCATCTGCGCGCGCATCTCGGCGCGGTCGTAGCGATGGAACGCGTCACCCTCGATGTAGGCCGCGTTGACCTTCTCGCGGAAAAATATCTGCTCGAAGGTCTTCTTGACCGAGGTGGTGCCGGCGCCGGAGGAGCCGGTGATGGAGATGATGGGATGCTTCCTGGACATCGGACGCCCTCCTCAGAGCCGGAAGAATCCGCGCCGCGCGAACAGCGGCGCTGAGACGCTGGCAACCAGCAGCGGATCGCAATGCAGCTCCTCGACCCGGCGCACCTCGTTGCTCGAGCCCATGATCAGCGGCACGCGCTGGTGCAGGTTTTGCGCCGAGAGATCGAGGATGCGCTCGCGTCCCGTCGTGGCGGAGCCGCCGGCCTGCTCGATGATCATGGCCATCGGATGCGCCTCGTAGGTCAGGCGCAGGCGGCCGTCGCCGTAGCCGGGGCGCGCGTCCGAGGGATAGAGGAAGATGCCGCCGCGGGTGAGGATGCGATAGGCCTCGGCGACCAGCGAGCCGACCCAGCGCATGTTGAAATCATGGTTGGCGGGCCCGTCGACACCGGCGAGGCACTCGTCGACGAAGGCACGCACCGGCGAATCCCAGTGCCGGCGATTCGACGCGTTGATCGCGAACTCCTCGCAGGCCTCGGCGATCTGCGCGCCGCTGCGCGCGAGGCGGAAGCAGCCCGCCTTGCGGTCGAGCGTGAAGATGTCGACGCCCTCGCCGAGCGTCAGCACCAGGGAGGTCTGCGGCCCGTAGGTGACGAAGCCTGCCGCAAGCTGCGCCGAGCCGCGCTGATGGAAGGCGAGCGAGAGATCATCGGGCGCGGGCAGGATCGAGAAGATCGTGCCGACCGTCATGTTGATGTCGATGTTGGAGGAGCCGTCGAGCGGATCGATCGCGATGCAGATCTTCGCCTCACGATCGCCGATCTGGGCCTCGCGCATCTCTTCCGATGCGAGCGCCGCGACCGGCAGCTTGCTAAGGCAACGGCGCAGGATCGCGTCCGCCTGCACGTCGAGATCGCGCTGGACGTCGCCGTCGCTGTTGCGGCCGGTGGTCAGGCCGGAGGCGTCCGCGAGATCTCCGGTGGCGATCAGGTCAGCGATCTCGATCGCCGCCGCCGCGATGGCATCGACCGCGGCCGCCACGGCGAGCGCGTGAGGTGCGGTCTCGGAATACCGTTGAAGATGGTCGTCCAGCCTCAGTTGCCCGGTCATCTGCGCATCCCCTTTGCCGGCGCCGTATCCAGTTCCCTCCCCTCTGGAGGTCGGTACGGTCGGTCCCGGCATCAGGAGATTGACAGGGGCGGCTTAATAAGGAAAATTTCTATTCATAATGAGCGTCAAAGAATTTTCTTATAATGGCCCCGGCCATGCGGCGGCCCAGCTCCGGCATCTGACGATCCGGCAATTGCGCTCGCTTGCGGCGCTCTCGGCCAAGGGCAGCGTGACGGCGGCGTCCGGCCATCTCGGGCTGACCCAGCCGGCCGTGACCCAGCAACTCCGGCAGCTTCAGGACCTCGCCGGCCTGCCGCTGGTGCAGCGGACCGGCGACGGCATGCTGCTGACGGAGGCGGGCAAGGAGGTGTTGACGCTGGCGGAACGGGTCGAGGCCGCCATCATGGACTGCCAGGGCGCGCTCGACCTGCTCGCCGGCCGGACCGGCGGCACCGTGCATCTCGGCGCGGTCTCGACCGCGAAATATTTCGTGCCGCACGCGATCGCGGCGTTCTCCAAGCGGTACCCCAAGATCGAGATCAAGCTCACCATCGGCAATCGCGAGGAGATCCGCGAGGCCATGCACGGCTACGACCTCGATTTCGCGGTGATGGGTCGGCCACCGGCCGACGTCACGGTCGACGTCCGCCAGCTCGGGCGCAATCCGCACATCATCGTCGCGCGCAAGGGGCACTGGCTGGAAAACGATTCCGGCCTCAACCTGACCGACCTCGTGCACGAGACCTTCCTCACCCGCGAGCCCGGCTCGGGCACGCGGACGCTGATGGAGGGCATGTTCCAGAAGTCCGACCTCGAGCCGATCATCGGCATGGAGATGAGCAGCAACGAGACCATCAAGCAGGCCGTGATCGCCGGGCTCGGCATCGCCTTCATCTCGGCCCACACGGTGGCGCATGAGCTCACCGAGGGCCGGCTCATCGTGCTCGACGTCGCGGGCCTGCCGATCGTGCGGCAATGGTACGTGATCCGCCGCAGCGACAAGGTGCTGCTGCCGCCGGCGCAGGCGATGTTCGATTTTCTGGGCTCGGAAGGGTCGAACTATCTGCCCGACGTGCCCGAGTTCGGCGGAAGATGATCCGCTCGCGTTCAGCTCATCAGCTTCATAGCAACCGTCGCCGCCAGAATCACGATGATCTGGAGCAGACGCTCGGTCGTGAAGATGCGGTTGAACGTGATCATTGCTTGCCCCGGCCGACGTGAGGGAGATTTCGGTCGGCCCGTTGCTAGCACAGGCACCCAGCCAGACAACTCCGTAATTGCCACGGGTGCCGCTTGCCGCCGGCCTGTTGCGAGGAGATCGCACGTCATCCCCTCCCCGGCAGACGGTCGATCCACCATGCGAGATCGCGCGCAGCGCCCGCCTCGAGACCGATGATCGGCACGACCGCGGTCACGCCGCGGAGACGGCGGACGTCGGCGGCAATGATCGGCTCAGCGTCGACGCCCGTTGCATCGACGACGCCGAACCTGACCAGATGGCGTGCCTTGAGGAGACCTGCGACATGCTCGATCACGCTGCGCAGGCTGCTCGTCTCGCCACTGGCGAGATTGACGACGCCGGAGAGCTCGCTGTCGAGCATGGCGGCGATCATCTGCGCGAGGTCATCGACATAGACGAAATCGCGCAGCTGTCCGCCATGCGAGCAATCGAAATTCGCTCCCGCGCGAAGGCTCCGGATCAGCGAAGGGATCAGGCGCGCCTCGGGCTCGTGCGGCCCGAACGGGACAAACACGCGGCCCCAGGCGGCGCCTGCCGCGATGTAGGCCTCGGCCGTCGCGAGCTTGGCTTGGCCGTACAGTGTCGTGGGACGGCATTGGCTGGTGCGTTCATCACATGGGCCGCTCTGCGGTCCGTATTCGAGGCAGCTTCCGATGCCGAGGATGCGCTTGGTGCCGCAGGCTCGCGCACGTGACAACAGGTCAATGCTCGCCTCGGCCCACAGCCGGTTGACCGGATCCTCGCGATAGCGGCCCGGCCGCACTTCCCATGCGAGATGAACGAGATGCGTCGGCCGCGACGCCGACAGCGCGTGCACGCGGCCGGCTTCGGTGAGGAGATCGGCGGCGTGCCAGCTCACGCCTGACATCGCCGGTTGCGACGAGCGCGCGATGCCGTGCACCTCGAAGCCGCGACCAGCCAGCACAGGCAGCAGCGCCCGGCCGATGAAGCCCGACGCGCCCGTGACCAGCACCCGCCTCATGCGAGACACGGCAGCGCGCGGTCGCGCGCGGACAGGATCGGATCGGGCAGCGGCCATGCAATCGCGAGCGACGAATCATCCCAGCGAATGCCGGCCGCAGCTTGCGCGTCATAGGGCACATCGATGCAATACATCAGCTCGGTCCCATCGACGAGCGTCTGGAAGCCGTGTGCGCATCCGGCGGGGATGAACACGGCATTGCGGCGATCGGCGGCGAGCTCGACCGAGCACCATTGTCCGTAGGTCGGCAGCGAGCGGCGCAGATCGACGATCACATCGAAGGCGCGGCCGGCCACGCATCGCACCAGCTTGGCCTCCGGCCGGCCCACCTGGTAGTGCAGACCGCGCAACGTGCCGGCGCGCTCGTTATGCGAGAGGCCGTGTTGCGCGAAATGCGTCGGCAGGCCCTGCGCCGCGAAGGCCTCAGTGTCGAACAGCCGGGCGAAGAATCCGCGCGCGTCGGTCTCCGGCTCGATCCCGATTTCAATTACGCCCGGGAGAGCCAATGCAGTGAACTTCATCCCGGGCCTCCGCGCCGCGACGCCGCCGTTGCGAACGTCGGTTCACCGAAACGCCTTTTGGGTTGCATCATGCGCAACCTTGTCGGAATTTCCGTGGCTTGAGAGAATTCACTAACAGCCGCAGCACGACGGCACAACGGGACGATCCGTTCATGGACAGGCACCGATGCCGCTTTTGCGCGCAGGAGCTCGACGAGACCTTCGTCGATCTCGGCCTGTCGCCTCTGGCGAATTCTTATCTGCCGCCGGAGCGGGCGGATGCGACTGAGCCGACCTATCCGCTGCATGCCCGTGCGTGCGGAGCCTGCGGGCTGGTGCAGCTTCCGCAATTCGAGCCTGCGGCCAACATCTTCGCGCAGTATCTGTATTATTCGTCCTATTCCGAGAGCTGGCTCCGGCATGCGGAGAGTTATGCCGCCGCGATGATCGCCCGCGCGAAGCTCGGAGCAGCGTCCGAGGTGATCGAAATCGCCAGCAATGACGGATATCTGCTGCAGTATTTCCAGCACGCCGGAATCCGCGCGCTCGGAATCGAACCGGCAAGCGGCCCGGCGGCCGCTGCGATCGCCAAGGGCATACCGACCCGGACCTGCTATTTCGGCCGCGACATCGCGACCACGCTGCGCGCCGAAGGTCATAGGCCCGAGCTGATCGCCGCCAACAACGTGCTGCCGCACGCCCCTGATATCAACGATTTCGTCGCGGGCCTGCGCATTCTGCTGCCCGAGACCGGCCGTGCAACGCTGGAGCTTCCGCATCTCCTGCACCTGATCGAAGGCGTCCAGTTCGACACGATCTATCACGAGCACCTGTCGTACTTCTCGCTCGCGACCCTCGAGACGGTCTTTCGCGCACATGCCTTGCGCGTTTTCGACGTGGATGAATTGCCGACCCATGGCGGCTCGCTCCGTCTGCACGTCTGCAGCGAGACCGCGCCTCCGAGCGCGTCCCTTGCACTCGAGAGCTTGCGCCGGCGCGAGACCCTGGCAGGGCTCGAGCAGCCCGCGAGCTATCGTGATTTCCAGGCGAAGGTGGCGGCCAAGCGCGAGACGATCCGCGATTTTCTCGTCGCGGCGCGCGGGCACGTCGGTGCTGGCCTACGGCGCGCCCGCGAAGGGCAACACGCTGCTCAATTATTGCGGCATCACGCGCGAGCTGATTCCGTTCACCGTGGACCGCAATCCGCACAAGCAGGGCCTGCTGCTTCCGGGATCGCATCTGCCGATCCGCGATCCCGCCGCCCTGATCGCGGCCAGGCCTGATTACGTCTTCATCCTGCCCTGGAATCTGAAAGACGAGATCATCGCCCAGCTGGCGGAGGTTCGCGCCTGGGGTGGACAATTCGTGGTGCCGACGCCCGATCTGACGATCATATCGTGAGCGATGGTTAACGATCAGGCTGCGAGCGGAGCGGCGTAGTCCGCGCGCAACGCGAAATAGGCTTCCAGCTCCGACAACGCCCGCGCTTCCCAATCGCTTGCCTGCTCCAGCAGCGACCAGCTCTGGCCCGGGCGGAACGCAGCGGTCTGGCGATAAAGCGATGCGATGCCGCGATAGCGGCGCACATTCTCCAAGATGGCTTGACCGTTCATGTCCGAAAACTCCCTCGTCATTCCCGGGGGAGAAACTGCGGCCAAATCTTTTTCGAAAAGTTAGCGGCGCGCGGCAAGCCTGCGGATGGTTGCCAGACTGTTGCGCGGACGCAACGTGCACGACCGCGCAAAGGCGAATTATTGCGGATTCGTTGCCGCGCTCTCGCCCGGGGACTTCAGCCCGCCTTGGCTGACGATCCTCATGGTCTCGCGGCAGAGATCGGCGAGGCCAATCAGCAGCACGGCGAGCAGGCAGAACAGGTTGATGGAATCGGTATTTGCGTTGCTCAGCGCGTTGAATTCGAAGAAGGGCGGAATGAACGCCCACCACACCAGGGGAATGGTGAACAGCGCGGCAAATCCCGCCGCCGGCGTGCCCGCAACGATGCCGAGCATGAACAGACCGGGCAGGAATGCTGCAAAATAGAGCTTTGCGCCGAGCGCAACGCAAATACCCTGAAACGCAGCCGACATGGCGACAACGACGCATCCGAGCAGAAACGCCTGCCACGACCATGGCCGTACCCGCGATACGCCAAACAGCCCCGCACGCCTCATCAGCCTCCCCCTGCCGCCCATTAACCGGGCCCGCTTGAGACCAAAGTACTACAGCAGCACCGAAATCGCGAGATGGAAATTGCGGCGCCCGCGGCTTCGTCTCCGGGCCTTGGTAAACGCCCGCATCGCACAATTGCTGCGGCCGGCGGCTATTCGGTCGCCGCATAGAGCAATCCGATGACGGGCAGAGCGAAGCCGATGGCCGATGCGAGCGTCCAGCCGCCTTGCGCGAAAGCCCAGGCGCCGACCGCGGACCCGGCCGCCCCGGCGGTGAAGAACGTCGCCATGTAGAGGCCGTTGAGGCGGCTGCGGTGCTCGTGCCCGAGCGCGAAGATGGCGCGGAAGCCGAGCACGACATTGCCCTGGACGCCGACGTCGATGGCAATTGCCGCCGCGACCAGGCAGACCAGGTTCAGCGTCGAGCCGGGCATGCCGATATAGGTCACGAGGAAGCCCCCGGCCGCGAGCAGCATCGCGACCAGCGTCGCGATGCGGCTATGGCCGCGATCGGCGAGCCGTCCGGCGATGGGCGCCGCGAACACGCCGGCCACACCGGCCAGCGCAAACAGCGCGATACCGCGCTGGGTGAAGCCGAACGCGTCGGCGAGCTGGAGCGGCGCCACCGTCCAGAACAGGGTGAAGCAGCCGAACAGGCTGGCCTGGTAGAGCGCCCGGCGCCGCAGCCGCGGCGTCGCCCGCACCAGATGCGGCATCGACAGCAACAGCTCGCCATAGTGCATCCGCGTCACCGGCTTGCGGTTCGGCAGCGTCATCCAGAGCACCGCCGTCAGCACGATCATCAGCGCGGCGGAGGCGAAGAACACCGCGTGCCACGACAGCGCCGCGGTGACGAAGCTCGACACCGGACGCGCCAGCATGATGCCGAGCATCAGGCCGGTCGAGACGTTGCCGACGACACGGCCGCGGATGGCTTCCGGCGCCAGATGCGCGGCATAGGGAATGATGATCTGCACCGCGACCGAACCGAGGCCGATGAACAGCGCGGCAACCAGGAACGGCAGCGCATGGGTGGCGAACGCGGCGGCGAGCAGAGCCGCCGCGCCGAGCGTGATCACGGAGCAGATCAGGATACGGTTCTCGACGAGATCGCCGAGCGGCACGATCAGCAGCAGCCCGGTGCCGTAGCCGATCTGCGTCATGGTGACGATCAGCCCGGCCGCCGCGTGCGACAGGCCGAGCGCGGCGCTGATCGGGGCGATCAGCGGCTGCGCGTAGTAGATGTTGGCCGCGATCATGCCACAGGCCGCGGCAAGCACGAAGGTCAGGCGTTGCGACACCGCATCCGGCCCGGGCGCGGTCTCGATCGTGGCATTCATCGTCATGACGTACGGTCTCCGAGCAATCGGGAACGATCATTCCCTAACAAGACAAAAGTTCAGGCGAGCAGTTTCATCGCGACACCGACGAGGCGGGCTCCGTCGAGCGGCAGGCGCGCCTTGCCGACGACACGCAGGCCCTGCGTGATGCAGATCATCAGCCGCGCGGTGTCGTCGGCCGCGACGTGACCGGGAATCGAGCCGTCGGCCTGCCCCTCGCGAATGAGGCCGGCGATGAAATCTTCGTTGGTCTTGAGCTGCGTGCCGACGCGGGCGGCGACGACGGAATCGACCGCCGACAATTCGACCGCGCTGCCGACCACGAGGCAGCCGCGCCGTCCCTCGGCGCCTTGGGACTGCTCGACATAGGACAGCAGCAAATTGCGGACCCGATCGCGGCCGTTTGTGCCGCGCTGGGCGGCGCTGCGGGTCTGCTCCTGGCGCAGCGCCGTATAGCGCTCGAAGGCAGCCAGGAACACCGCATGCTTGTCGCGAAACGCCTTGTAGATGCTCCCCGTCGCCAGCCGCATCGCCGCGGCGAGGTCGCCGATGGAGGTCGCATGATAGCCGCGCTCGCGAAACACCCGCATGGCGCGGTCCAGCGCCGTATCCATGTCGAATTCCCGGGGACGACCGGGCGGACGGGCGGCAGAGTGGGATCGGCGGGCGGCTTTTTGCATTGTGGGATAATAGGGAATGATTGTTTCCTAATAAAGACAATTGGTCGTGATGGGGGAGATCGAGTGGTCGGATAAGCAGGACGGCCGGATCTCGTGTCCCGGACGCGCTGTAACGCCTCTTGGCGTTGCTGCGCAGAGCCGGGACCCAGAAAGCGATAGGGCGCGATGCGGATGGATGGGCCCCGGCTCTGCAGCGCACCGCTTCCGGACGATGCTTCGCATCGCCGGCAGTGCTGCGCTGCGTCCGGGGCACGAGAGCGGAGTGTGGCGCATGCTCTCCACATGATTGCGATGCTCCAGTGCACATCCCAGCGGCGGTGCCGTAGGGTGGGCAAAGGCGCATAGCGCCGTGCCCACGATCTCGCTCCATGAGCGACAAGGCGTGGGCACGCTGCGCTTTGCCCACCCTACGAGACTAGTTTGTGGCACGCAGCTCAATCGCACACGCGGCTTTGCGTCCTCGCGGCGCATTTCGCCCGAGCTTTGCTTCATCTCTCCACCCTCTCATCCAAGAGGGCGCAGGGAAGGCCGGGTGCTGGCTCGCACCCGCGGTCCGCTGCGCGAAAAGCGCACGCAGGAAGAACCGCACAGCAGCATACAGGTGGTGCCGATCACTCGGCCTTCCCTGCGCGATGGCTGGACGGCTTATGCCGTGATCTCCCGGGAGCCGACCATTCCTTCTGGCCTCCCTCGCCCCGCGAATTGATGATGCAGTCTGCCCGGTTGGGCTCGCTCGCATCTCCGCGGAAGCTTGACCGTAGCAACGACGGCCAGGACCACACGGTTTTGCCGTACGCACGGCCCGCCATTTCGCCGCAGTTTTCCCTGACTCCGTCGACGAAGCCGGAAACTTACAGACGAGACGAAGCCTGGCAGC